>JAJZWW010000264.1 GCA_021846485.1 Actinomycetes bacterium | reverse complement strand
CGGTGGCCAACTACGAGACCCTCGCGGCCAGCGCCGCCCGGCGCGCCCTGCGCCTCGGCGAGCCGGAGGCGGTGCCCCGGGTCAGCGACCTCCCGTCGCTCGCCGCCTCCACCGCCGGAAAGGTCGAGCTCGAGTCGATGGACGAGGGCCGGGACGGCGCGGTGGTGCAGCGGATGCTCTCCCAGGCGGTGCTCACCGTTTTCCGGGCCAGGGTGCCGATGGACAGCCTCCGGGAGGCGATCGCCGCCTTCGACGGCGGAGCGGTCGTGCACGCCGGCGACGACCTCTCGTCGTCGCAGCTGGTCGAGGTCCTCGGCCAGCTGCCGGAGCTGCGCCCCGCGGTGGCGCGCCTGGCCGGGAGCGAGTCGCCGGCGGCCCTCGCCGCGGCCGCCGAGTTCGTGCTCGAGGGCTTGCACCTCTCCAAGCGGCTCAACAAGGACGCCGCCGGCGCCCGGGCCACCTACCGGGCCAGGTGAGGACCCTTCCGGCAACTACTTGGACGGCGTCACCAACTTCGGCCGTGTCAGCACACAGTTCTCGGCCTTCGGCCGTCCAAGTAGTTGCCGCTCGGGCCCTGAGCTGCCCGGGCGCCCGGGCTCGACGAGCCGCCGGGGTTGCCGAGCAGCTCCTCCTCGGTAGCTTGGGCTCATGCCCCGGTTCAGCTACTCCCGCTGGGACGGCACCCAGGTCGGCTTCGAGTACGGGGCGGGCGACGCCTTCCGGGAGCTCACCGACGAGCTGCTCTACCACGGCGACCTCAACCAGGCCCTCCAGCGCCTGCTCCAGAGGGGGTTCCGGGACCGCAACGGCCGGGAGGTCACCGGGCTGCGCAGCCTGCTCGAGCAGCTGAGGCGCCGGCGGGCCGAGCTGCTCCAGGACCACGACGTGAGCCAGCCGTTCGCCGACGTGTCCCGCCGCCTGCAGGAGATCCTCGACCAGGAGCGGGCGGGGATCGACGACCTGGTGCGGCGGGCGGAGGACTCCGGCGACGCAGCGCGCCGGGAGGTCACCGACCGGGTGGCCACCGAGAGGCGCATGCAGCTCGACCTGCTCCCCGGTGACCTCGCCGGTAGGCTGCGCGAGCTGCAGTCCTACGACTGGACCAACCCGGAGGCGGCCCGGAGCTTCGAGGAGCTGGTCGAGCAGCTGCGCTCCGAGGTGCTCGCGAGCCACTTCGAGCGGATGCGCGACTCCCTCTCGGGGGTGTCCCCCGCGGCGCTGCAGCGCAACCGGGAGATGCTCGACGCGCTCAACCGCATGCTCGAGGAGCGGGCCGCGGGCCGTGACACCGAGGCTATGTTCGAGGAGCTCATGGAGCGCTACGGGGACATGTTCCCCGGCAACCCCGCCTCGCTCGACGAGCTGCTCGCCGACCTCGCCGGGCAGATGGCCGCGATGAGCCAGCTGCTCGCCTCGATGAGCCCCGAGCAGCGCGCCGAGCTGCAGGCCCTCTCCGACGCCCTCCTGGAGGACATGGACCTCCGCTGGCAGATGGAGCGCCTGGAGGCCAACCTGCGGGGCGCCTTCCCGAAGATGGGCTGGGACCGCAGCCGGCCGTTTGCCGGGCAGGGTGACCCGCTCGGCCTCGGCCCGGCGGCCGACGTGATGAACCAGGTCGGTGACCTGGACCGCCTGGAGGAGGTCCTCTCGGGGGCCAACAACCCTGCCACGCTCGCCGAGGTCGACACCGAGCGGGCCGCCGAACTGCTCGGCGGCGCCGCCGCCGGCAGCCTCAAGCAGCTCGCCCGGCTGTCGCGCGAGCTGCAGGACGCCGGCTTGGCCGAGCACCGCGAGGGCCGCCTGGAGCTGACCCCCCGCGGCCTGCGCGCCGTCGGACGCAACGCCTTGGAGGACTTGTTCTCCCGCCTGGCCAAGGACCGCCTCGGCGGCCACGCGGTCGACGCCCTCGGGAGCGGTCACGAGCGCACCCACGAGACCAAGGCCTACGAGTGGGGCGACCCGTTCAACCTGTCGATCGGCCGGACGGTCCGCAACGCGGTCGCCCGAGGCGGCGCCGGCACCCCGGTGCGGCTGCTGCCCGAAGACTTCGAGGTGGAGGCGACCGAGACCTCGACGCGGACCTCCACCGTGGTCCTCCTGGACCTCTCGCTGTCCATGGAGTTCCGGGGCAACTTCCTGGCGGCCAAGAAGGTGGCCATGGCGATGCACGCGTTGATCTCCAGCCGGTACCCGACCGACTACCTGGGACTGGTCGGCTTCGGCGAGCGCGCCCGGGAGCTCACCCCCGCGCAGCTGCCAGAGGTGTCGTGGGACTACAGCTACGGCACCAACATGCACCACGCGCTGCTCCTCGCCCGCCGGCTGCTCGCCCGGCGGCGGGGCACCAAGCAGGTGTTCATGATCACCGACGGCGAGCCCACCGCCCACCTGCTGCCCGACGGCGAGGTGCTGTTCAACTACCCGCCGGTGCGCGAGACGGTCGACCGGACCGTTGCCGAGGTGATGCGCTGCACCCGGGAGGGCATCACGATCAACACCTTCGTGCTCGACGCCACCCCCGACCTGCGACGCTTCGTGGAGCGGCTGTCGGAGATCAACCGGGGACGGGTCTTTTTCAGTACGCCCGAGACCCTCGGCGACTACGTGCTGGTCGACTTCCTCGACCAGAAGCGGGCCCGCCGCCGCAGCGCCTGAGGCGCCCGCCGCCGGTGCCTCCAGGGAGACGGGGCGAACCCCCGAATACCCCCTTGCGCGTCCCGGCCCGGAGGACCACAATCACACCAGTGTAGTTACGCGGGTGCCATCCTCCTGGAGGGAGCGACCGATGACCGACATCTGGGGCCTCAGCGCGCTGGTCGCCGAGGACGAGGACCGCAGCTGGCAGCGCCAGGCCAACTGCATGGGGGTCGACCCCGACTTGTTCTTCCCCGAGCGCGGGTCTTCCACCCGGGAGGCCAAGGAGGTCTGCCGCGGCTGCGTGGTGCAGGCGGACTGCTTGGAGTACGCCATCTCCCACGGCGAGAAGTTCGGGATCTGGGGTGGCGTGTCCGAGCGTGAGCGCCGGCGGATCCGCCGGAGCCGCCTGGCCGGCCGGCCCGCCGCGGCAGCGGCCGGGGGCGCCGCGTCCTGAGCAGCTGTCCCTTGTGGAGCGGCTGCCGGTCCCTGGTCCGCGTTGGCCGGGGTGGTCAGCGCCCGGTCCGCGCAGATCTTCCCCCATCGAGGCCCGCCTCTTCGAGGCGGGCCTCGATCGTACGGTCCGGCCCGATGCCGAGGGCCTCCCAGCGTGACGCCGGTTCGGCTTCGAGCACCGCCAGGGGCAGGAGGCCGACGAGCTCCGCCCCGGCGACGGCGACCCGGTCGGCGACGGCGTCGAAAGCCGCCCCGGGGCCGACCCGCCACGGTTCGATCAGGTTGCACGAGACCTGCACCCGGTCGCCGACCGCGAGGCCGAGGGTGCGCAGGCCCGGAGCGCGTACCTCGGCGGCGACCCGGCGGGCCAGGGCAACATCGGGCTGGGCCAACCACAGGTTGTAGGCGACGAGCACCGGGCGGGCGCCCACGCAGGCGGCGCCGGCCGTCGGGTGGGGGTGGGCGGGGCCGGTGTCGGGGGAGCGGCTGACCCAGGCCTCCCGTCGCAGCTGCGGCAGGGTCGCCCCGGGGTCGTCGCCGACCGGACCGTAGAGGAAGCACGGAAGCGCCAGCGCGTCGGCCGCCCAGGCGGCGAAGCGGTCCCGCGCCGCGGCCGCCGGCCCGATCGGGGCGTCGACCAGCCGGCCGTCCGGTCCGGGCTCGACGTGCACGAACGGCACCACGTCGACGATGCCCCGCCGGGGGTGGGCGCCGGAGTGGCCGGTGAGGTCCAAGCCGGCGACCGCCGCCTCGGTCAGCCGGCGGGCGGCGCCCTCGACTTCGGCGTCGTCGCCGGCGAGGGTGAGCACCGAGCGGTGGTGGTCGGCGTCGGCGTGGACGTCCAGGCAGGTCACGCCCGCGGCGTCTTCCAGCTTCCGGAGGAACGCGGTCTGGCGTCCCTCGCTCACGTTGATCACACACTCGAGCAGGAGAGGAGCTCCTTGCGGTCATCCGGTCCGGTCCGCCGCAGCGTAGTCAGGGGGCCTGGAGATCGCCGCAGCCGAGGAGTAACGTCATGGACATGGTGCTCGCCAACATCGTCGGGAGCGATGGGCTGATCGTCATCGTGATCGCCCTGATCGTCATCTTCGGAGGCAGCCAGCTGCCCAAGATCGCCCGCAACGTCGGGGCCGCCGGCAAGGAGTTCAAGAAGGGCCAGGCCGACGAGGAGGAGCAGGCCCGCGCTCAGGCCGCGGCGCGAGCCGTTGCCCCGCTGGCGCCCGAGATCGCCGCGCCTCCCACCCCGCAGGCCGCGATCCAGCAGCCCCCCGACGCGGTCACCCTGAGCAAGTCCGAGCTCGAGGCGCTGATCGAGAAGCGCCTCGCTGCGGAGAAGGACCGCTCCGCCAACTGACCGGCTCAGTCGGTCGAGGCGGTCCCCTCCAGTCACGGGCTGGGCGCAGGTCGCCGGCTGCACGACCCCTCTTCCCGTTCCCGCCCGGCACCGAGGTGCCGGGCGGTCTCGCTTCCCATCGCCGGCGTCAGGGCCCGAGCGGCAACTACTTGGACGGCCGAAGGCCGAGAACTGTGTGCTGACACGGCCGAAGTTGGTAGCGCCGTCCAAGTAGTTGCCGGAAGGGTCCTTACCCGGTGGTGACGGGGACGACCGTCCCCCGGCGGCGTCGGGAGATGCGGCGCCGCTCGCGCTCGGAGGCGCCGCCCCACACCCCGTGCTCGATCCGGTTGGCCAGCGCGTACTCCAAGCAGGGCTCCCTGACCGGGCAGTCGGCACAGATCCGTCGGGCCAGCTCGACGCCGACCCCGTCGCTCGGGAAGAAGGTCTCGGGCGGCAACTCCCGGCACTTGCCCTCGGCCATCCATTCTGTGTCCACGGAACCTCCCATGATCGCCAGTCTGACGCTCGGGTCGACCGGTGGGTTCCCCGCTCGAGAACTTTTGAGGAAACGCTCAGCTTCCTCTTCGGCTCGCGTGCGGGGGTGACGCGCCGCCAAGGCCTCCGCCCGGGGCCCGGGGCTCCA
>JAJZWW010000263.1 GCA_021846485.1 Actinomycetes bacterium | reverse complement strand
GGGCTGTCGTCGTCGTCAGGAGGCGTCACGGCCGGGCACCGTGGGCGTGGCGCCGCAGGAGGGCGATCGCCGCGTCGGTTGCCCGCGGCCGGTCCAGCTTCCGCCACGCAGGGCTCGACTCGATGACCCGATGGAGCCGGGCGTGGCACGGCCGGCAGAGCGGGACGAGCTCGGCGAACCGCTCGGCGCCGAGGTGGTCGTAGGTGCGGTGGTGGAGGTCGCCGTGGCGAAGCGCCCACGGCTCGCCGCAGCTCACACAGCGCGGGGGTTCGCCGTAGTGGGCGACCCAGGCGGCATGCCACTGGCGGCGGTGGGCGAGCCAGGCGGCGCTCGTCATCCAGGTGACATAGGCCGCACGGCGGCGGAGGCGCTGGCGGGACCACGCGATGCCGGGGCGAGGTTCACGCATCGCCGCCTCCGTCGTCGACAGCACCGTTGGCCTCGAAGCCGGTCCGGGCAGCCCGGAGCGCTCCCGCATCCCTCCGCGCCGTCCACGGCTGGAGCGACAGGGCGATCGGTGGGGCGGCGCGCAACAGGAGGAGCCCGGTCCCCATGGGAAGCAGGCGGATGTCCGAGGGCTCCAGGATGGGCCGCCGGCGCAGCAACGAGGACGTCGACGCGGGAAGGCCCGTGCCCTGTCTCGTCTCGGACCACTCACGCACGTCACGCTCGCCGATCAGCCGGGAGAGATCGGCGAGGTCGTCGGCGTTGGCCGAGCCGCCGAGGACGAGCTTGGCGATGGCGGCGTCCCAGATGGCCCCGGCTGCCTCCCGGCCCCAGCGATCACGGGCCTGGGCGAGCGACTGGAGCACGGCGAGCGTGCAGATCCCCGATCCCCCGCCCTCGCTCATGAGGGACGGCAACGAGGCAAGGGGGTAGTTGGCGGCTTCGTCCAGCACCAAGGTCAGCGGCGGATCGAGCCGCTGGCCGGGAGAGCGTGCTGCCAGCCGGCGGGCGGCATCGACCATGTCCTCGATGAGCGCGGCGACGAGCGTGGCGGTCGCCGATGCGCCGGTGGCGGTGCCGAGCAGGTAGAGGGTGCCACCGTCGGCGAGGAACGAGGCCGGCTCGAGCGCCCGGTCGGCCTCCGGCGTGACGGCGGCGAGCACGGCCGGGTCGGCGAGCGGGGCGAAGGTGTTCGCCACCATGGCCCATACCGAGTCGCGGGTGCGCTGGTCGGCACCGATCACGGCGTCGAGGGCCCGCTCCCAGCCAGGGGTGGCCTGTGGGTGGGTGGCGAGGATGGCGACGGCGTCCTTCGCCCCGCCTGCGGCGTGGCTCCAGCGGTAGAGGTCGGCGGGTGGACGGTCGTCGAGGGCGGCGGCATGGAGCAGGCAGCGGGTGACCGTGAGCGCCTGGGCCCGCCAGAAGTTGGCGTTCTCCACCCCGGCCGATCCGGCCTGGGGGACGAGTGCCTCGGCCCGGGCCATCGCAACCTGGGGCTCGGCACAACCGCGCAGCAGCGACCACCGAAGGGGGGAGGGCGCCCTCCCCGGGGCCAGCCCCTGAGGGTCGAAGACGCACACCGGGCCTCGGTGCGCCCGGGCACGGAAGGTGGTGGCGAGGTTGTCGGGCCGGGTGGACGTGGTCACGACCGGCCCGGGTGCGTCGAGGATCACGGGGATGACGACCTGGGTGCCCTTGCCCGAGCGAGGCGGGCCGAGCAGCAGCATCGAGTCCTCGACCGACGCCCAACAGGCCACTCCCCGACTCGTCCCCAGCAAGAAGCCGACCGCGGCTGGCTTCGGTCGCACGAGGGAGGGCCGCAGGGTGGCAGACCGGGCGAGGAGGGCCCGGCGGCCGGCAGCCCGTCGAGCATCGGAGATGCTCGCCAGCCCCTCGACGCGCAGCACCTTGGTGGCGGTCCCCGACGACATGGCCGAGCCTGCAAAGCGCCAGCTCGCCCAGGCAAGCGCGCCAGCAGCAGCGACCGTGGAAACGACGCAGGTCCAGTAGGCGACGGGCGGGCCGACGGGGACGTGCCAGGCGACCGCCGGGTCGCCCGGATGAGCGAACGCGGCCACGCCGGCGAAGGGACGCCGGAAGGTGACGGGTCGGGCGAAGAGAAGCGCGGACAGCGCTCCACCCGCCCACAGCGTCCCCGTGAGCACGATTGCCGCACCGAGCACGACGACGCCGAGGTCGCTCCCCGAACGCGGGCGTGCGTCCATCAGGCCGGCTCGGGATGGTCGACGAGGTGGGTCGGGCTGAGCACGTAGGCAGGGCAGCGCCGGCCACCGTGCCCGGCACCGGCACCGCAGAAGACGCACGGACCGGCCCCTCCGCCGTCGCTCAGGCCACACCAGCCGACCTCGCCCCAGCGCTCCGTGGCGAACACGAGGGTCGCAGGTCGTCCGCACGTGCACCGCTCGCCAGGCAGCGCCGGGCGTTCCGTGCCGGTCACAGCCCCATCGGCTCGGGCAGGGGCGCCACACCGCCCTCCGGCGCGTGAGCTCCCCGATCGGCCCGGGCACCGTCGACGGCCAGGTCGGTACCGGGGACCTTGCCGCCCGATCCGTGCTCGGCCGGGCTCGCCTCGAGGATCACCCGGGCCATCCAGGCCACCCGGCGCTGGGTGGCCTGGATGGCAGCCACCGGGTCGTCACCGGCCCAGGCGGCGACGTAGGGGAAGCTGTAGTCGTCGGTCACCATCCCGTGGGCCGAAGCGACGAGGAAGGCCACCGACTCGGCCTCGACCTCCTTGAGGGGACGGGGAAGGAGGTGGTCCGGTGCGCCCTCGTGCAGCAACACGTGGGCGGCCTCGTGGACGAGCGTCTTGACCATGGCTGCGTCGTCCATGTCGGCCCGGACGACGACGGTCCGCTCAGCCCAGTTGGTCTGGCCGTTGGCACCGCCGATCGCCTGGGCGTCTGCGACCGTCGAGACCGAGAACCCCCGACGCTCAAGCAGTGCCAGGACTGCTGCTCCCAGCCCGCGCGGCGCCTCGCCGCGGAGGAGCTGTGGCCGAGTTGGCTCGGGGATCGGCTCACCGGTGGTCTGGCTCACGTCGAAGACGTGACTGACCCTGAACCCGCGGACCAACCGGTGGCGTTCCTCGGTCTCACCGGGCCGGGCCTGCTCGCCGGCGTCGAGCAGCCGGCGCTCGCCGGACGGGTCGACGGCGAGCCGGCGAAGCCCGGCAACGGGAGCGAGGATGGCGTAGCCGTGCTGGCCCTTGGTCACCGAGCGGCCGAGCGCCTTCCAGGTCTGGAAGCCGGCGACGCAGGACGGCTCGGGAGCGTCCACCAGCCCTTCCGCATGTGCCTGGGTGTGCTGGGCGTGGATGAGGAGCACGTTGTTTGGCGAGTACTGGTGCAGCTTCGCCTGGAAGGCGAGGAAGCGCTGCCAGTCCTCGCCGCTCCGGAGTGCCGCCACCTGCTCAGCGAGCAACTCCTGGGCGGCTGCCACCTTGGCCGCTGTCCGTTCGCTCCGCTCCTCCGTCGATGAGTGCGAACTCGATGTCACGGCGGCGCCTCCCTTCGGGGAGCCGCCTCGGCAGCGGTTCCCTACGGGAGGGCGAACGAGCCGATCAGGCTACGGACGAGCGGGAGGAGTTGAACCGGCTTCCCGTGATCTGCCCCCGGTCACGGGCAAGCCAGAACGCCGGATCGACGTCCACTTGATGGTGCTCCGCGAAGTGGTCGTTTGAAGCTTCATGCTCTGCTCCAAGCGTCATCACTGTGACCTGCCGTTAACCTTGCCCAACGCCAACCATCACGCAGTTATCTTCAGCCGCCTTCTCTATCGCATTTGGATTGATAGCAAAATTGGGGCCATTTATATAAGCCCTTACGGCAGAACGAGACATATGCTTAAACATGTAAATTGCCAAGCACCTGTCGTACGCCTGGTTGGTGAACGGGGAAGTCGGCTCGTTAGCCGCCATCGAACTCGCTGCCTGACTGACAGTGTACGAGCTTCCACTGGCCGATGTCGAACTTCCGCAACCTGCCAGCAGAAGCGCTACCCCGCCTACAAAGGCACCAAAAACCTTGCGTGTCTTCTTCATATCTTCCTAAAGCCTTTCCACGGCGCGAATGATCCCAAAACCATAGAGTATCGTCTACCCAACCATTTTCGTCAATCTTTGCCATGAGAGAGGTCGGATGGGCCAATTGCGCCCGTCGCTTCACATTCACAGCGGCCGAAGGACTGAAGCTACTCAGCTCGATCGGCGTCGCAGCGCTATAGTGCCGCGCGTGGAGGTCCGCCGAGGAGTCGCCGCCAAGCTCAATCGCGCGAACGCTCATTTAGCCGACATGGGCGCAGCGGTCGAGGCGTACCTCGCAGCGGATCCGTTCGCTGCCGACCGTTCTGTCAGAGAGGACGGTCGCGTTCATGTCATCACCTGGACACGCACGGCGCCCATCCCCGAAATGATCTCGCTGCTTGCCGGCGATGCGGTCCACAACCTCCGCTCAGCGCTCGACCATCTTGCCGTCGAACTCGAGCGGCTGAGCGCCCAGCGGTCAAGTCACACACTGACCGCTAAAGAGGAGCGACGTCCGCAGTTCCCGGTTGCCAGGAGTCAGAGCGAGTTCGATCGACAGATAGGCCAGTTCTCCCACCTCGACCTTTCGACGATCGATGTCCTGAAGACGTTCCAGCCGTTCGTCATGACGCCGATCCAGCCCGAGCAGTCGTTCCTCTGGCAGGTCTCCGATCTGGACAACCTCGACAAACACCGGATGCTCGCCCCGATCCCGATCTCGCCCGTCATGGTCACCCCGCTGGGCCACCGCGGCCACTGGGTCGCTGGACTGTCGGTTCCCTACGCGGTTGGAGTCGAGATCGGTCGATTCGAGTTCGATGACCCGACCTCCGCTGCCGAGATGCCCATCGAGTTCCTCTACGGCCTCACGCTCGGCACGCTTCCGTGGGCCCCCACGATGTGCGCCACCGCCTCGCTGGGTACTCGACAACCGTGGAGAACGGCATCATCGTCCCGATCTGTGCCTCGCTCGACCTGTGCTAAGGGTCGCCGCGTCGGAAGGCCACGCGGGCACGGCGTCACGCATGTTCATCGCACCGGACCCAGGTGCCTCACGTCCGACAGTCGTGCCAGAACGACGGTTCCGGGGCGACCGAGT
>JAJZWW010000262.1 GCA_021846485.1 Actinomycetes bacterium | reverse complement strand
GGCCCCCGGCCACGGCTCGGCGGCACCCCGGGGAAGGCGCACCCCCACGACCCCGACGCCGAGGCGGGCGCAGGCCGCAGCGGTCCGCTCGACGCGCTCCGAGTCGGCGACGAGGACCCGGGTGCCGCTGTCCTCCAGACCGAAGGCGATCTCGTCCTCGGTCCACCAGGCGTTCAACGAGACCGAGACCGCCCCGACCGAGGTGATCGCGGCGAACGCCACCACCCACTCGGGGTAGTTGCGCATCGCGATCGCGACCCGGTCCCCGGGGCGGATGCCGAAGCGCCCCACCAATGCGGCGGCGAAGGCGTCGACCTCGGACATCACCTCGGCGAAGCTCCGCCGCTCGTCCTCGTAGACGATGAACGTCCGATCGCCGTAGCCGCGGGCGATCCCGAACAGCTCCCGCAGCGTGCCCGGGGCGTTGGCGAGCACCTTCTGGGGCACGCCGAGGACCTCGCGCTCGACCACTTCGAACAGCTGTCCCGGCGCGGTCACCTGCGCCACCGCCTCGTCGTAGCTGAGGGTCACGGCCCACTGTCTACCGGGGTAGCCTCTGGGCATGCCAGGCGCACGCGGGGGAGGCGGGGCACCCGGTGGCCGTGATGGCCGCCTCGGAGCCCGGATCCGGGCCAAGCGCGCCTCGTCGCCACCCACCCCCAGGCCGGAGGCCTCCCCGAGATCGGGGGTCGGCCCGAACCCGCGGCCACCCGGGTCCCCCGACGGCGCCGGCACGCCGACCCCGACCCCCGCCCCGGCCCCGGCGTCTGCGGCGGGCCGGGCCGACGGCCGGGTCATGCGGGGTAAGCGCAACCGCGACGCGGTGGTCGAGTCGTTCATCTCCTTGATCGAGGAGGGCAACCCCCGCCCGACGGCCAGGGCCATCGCCGCGCGTGCCGGGCTGTCGCTGCGCAGCGTGTTCCAGCACTTCGACGACCTGGAGCAGATCTACGAGGTCGCCGGCCGCCGCCAGGTGGGCAAGCTGCGGCCCCTGCTCGACCCAGTGCCCCAGGACCTGCCCCTGGCGGCCCGGCTCGAGGAGCTCCTCCGGCGCCGGGTCGAGCTGCTCGAGCAGCTCGACCCGGTGGCCCGCGCGGCACGCCTGCGGGAGCCGTTCTCCGCCCAGCTGCAGGCCAACCGGACAGCCATGGTCGAGCTGATGCGCCAACAGTGCCGGGAGGCCTTCGCCCCGGAGCTGAGCGCAGCGGGGGAGGGCCCCCGCGGGCAGCGGCTGCTCACCGCGGTCGCCACGGCGAGCAGCTGGGCCGTGTGGTACCACCTGCGCAACGACCAGGAGCTCGGCGTCGAACAAGCCGCCGACGTCGTCGGCCTCCTGGTGCGAGCAGCGCTCGCATCGGGCGCGCCCGGCGATCCCGGAGAACCCCTACCGCTGCTTGCCACCCCGGTCGGAGCACCCGCTCCCAGCCGGGGTGGTTGAAGTTGCACCACGGGTGCGTCTAGGATCCTGAGACGGATCGGGGGGACCGGCCCACGCGTGGAACCAAGAGGGGGGACATCCCGCACATGAGCATCTCGGCAGCGCGCCCGCTCGACGAACAGGCGCAGGGGGGCTTCTGGACCACCCTGCGGACCCGCCAGCTGGAGCACTACCCGGACGCGGCAGCCCGCTACGGCTACCTGCTGCTCACCGTGGTGGTCACCGTGGCGCTCTACTACGAGCTGTACGTGGGCAGCTCGGTGGCCACCCAGCAGATCGCCGACCTGCACGTGAGCTTCGGCTTCTACGTCCGGCTGCTGGCCTTCGGGAACCTCATCGGAGCCTTCGGCTCGCTGTTCGCCGGCATCACCGACCGCCTCGGCCGCTGCAACATCGTGGTGGCCGGGCTGGCGCTCACCGGCGTGATGGTCGCCTTCGTGATCCCCGCGACGACCAGCGGATGGGCCTTCGGCGTCGCCACCTGGGTCGTCGGGCTGGTCGAGGGCATCTGCCTGGTGGCCACCCCCGCGCTGATCCGCGACTTCTCCCCCCAGGTCGGGCGGGCGGCGGCCATGGGCTTCTGGACGATGGGGCCGGTGCTCGGCTCGCTGGTCGTGTCGGTGGTCGCCACCGCGTCGATCACCGGCAACCTCCCGGCCGCCGACTGGGGCCGGGAGTACCTGTACTCCGGCGTCGCGGGGTTGGTCGTGTTCGCCGCCGCCTTCTTGTTCCTCCGTGAGCTGTCCCCGGGCATCCGCGACCAGCTCATGGTGACCAGCCGTGACCGGGCGCTGGTCGAGGCCCGGGCTAAGGGCCTCGACATCGAGGCCTCCCTGAAGAACCCCTTTGGCCAGCTGCTCAAGGCGGAGGTCGTCGTCTCGGCCATCGGCGTGTCGGTGCTGCTCCTCGTCTACTACACCGCCGTCGGATTCGCGACGGTCTTCTACGAGACAGTCTTCCACTTCAGCGCCCACCAGGCCAACAACATCGGCGACTGGAACTGGGGCATCAACGCCCTCGCCTTGGTGGTAGTCGGCGCGCTGAGCGACCTGTTCCGGGTGCGCAAGCCGTTCATGGTGATCGGCGGCGTGTTCGCCGCGGTGATGCTCGCCATCTACGCGCAGCTCGCCACCCAGAGCCCGACCTACGGGCACGTGGTGCTGATCGTGTCCCTCCTCTCCCTGGGACTGGGCCTGGCTTACACCCCGTGGATGGCGAGCTTCACCGAGACCGTGGAGGCCCGCAACCCGGCCCTGACCGCCACCGGCCTGGCGATCTGGGGCTGGATCCTGCGGGTGGTCGTGTTCCTGTCGTTCATCCTCCTGCCGGTGGTGATCGCGAGCGTCACCCCGTTGGTCAACTACGGGGCCAAGGTGCAGACCTACGCGACCAAGTACGCCCCGCAGCTCACATTCGTCCAGAAGCACCCGAAGCTCGTCGCGTTCGCGCAGGCCAACGGGACCGCCCTGCACTTCGCCGCGACCCACCCGAAGCTGGTGGCCGAAGCCACCACCTACGGCTCCGAGCTGAAGCAGCTGGCCACCCTCCAGGCCACCCACGCCTCGGCGCTGAAGGCGGTCGAGGCCAACGCCGGCAAGCTGGCGACGCTCCAGAAGTTCGCCCCCGAGGTGGCGGTGATCGAGCACCACCAGGCGCTTTTCCTGAAGCTCCAGGCCAACCCGACCTCACCCACCCTGCAGGCCCAGGCGGTGGCCGCGGCGGGCGGCGGGGCGACCGGCCTGAAGATCCTCGGCACGATCGTCGCCAACCGCTCGACCCTCGGTCCGGCTCTGTCCTGGGCTGCCACCCACCCGGGCGTCGTCGCCTTCGCCGAGAGCCACGCCGCCCTGCTCGGCTTCGCCGCCACCCACGCGAGCTTCGTCGCCCAGGCGACCAGGTACGCCAGCCAGCTCACCGCTCTCGCCACCCTGAGCGCCACCCACCCGGCGATGCTCGCGGCGACCAGCGCGCACGCCTCCCAGCTCGCAGCCCTGGCTGCGGTGCCCCCGACGGCGTTCTCCTACCTGAAGGCGCACGGCGCCGCCGTGGCGTCGGCGGCCAAGGACAGCCCGGGACAGTGGCGGACCTGGTACTGGATCTGCTTCGGGGGGATCGTCGTGTTCCTCCTGGCCATCCCCCTGCTGAAGGGTCGCTGGAGCCCGGCCAAGGCCAAGGCCGACGAGCGGGCCCACGAGGCGATGGTCGAAGAGGAGCTGGCGAAGCTGAAGGGCTGAAGGCCGGCCGGGCCGCCGAGCGGCGGTCGTCACCGGGCAGCTGCTCAACGACCCCCGTAGAACGGGTGGGTGATCCGGTCCCGCTGCTCCACCAACCGCCACGCGGCGGCGCGCTCCCGCCCGCAGACCGCCTCCCTGGTGGCCGCTCCCACCGCCTCGCGGGTCGCCTCCCTCACCGAGGTCTCGTCGTCGGCCGCCGGGTCGACCCACAACGCCACGAAGACCACCGTCTCCTGGTCGGCCTCGAGCAGGCCGTCGGCCACGCAGTCGAGCACCCCCTGCGCGGCGCCCACGGTCGCCGCGCCGAACACCAGGCTCTCGGCGAAGGCCTCCACCGGGATCTTGTTGAGCAGCACGATCGGAGGGTTGACCGTCTCGTAGGACGCCTGGTCGGGACCGACGGGCACGCCTATCGGGCAGAATCCCGGCGACGGGGAGGCGAAGGCAGTGATCATCGCCGCCGCGGTCGGGCTGCCCCGGCGGGCGAGGATCACGTTCACGTGAACCCCGTTGGGCTTGCGGCCGCCCCACCCCTGGGAGATCCGACCGTCGACGTCGGTGCGGGACAGGTTCACCGGGACAGCACGCCTGGCGCGCTCCGTCCCACCTGGGGCGGGGAGCCGGCCGGGGCGCCGGGGGCGGCGCCGGCCACCAGGTCGAGGACCCCTCGTGCCAGGCGCCCGGCGACCATGTCCGCGAACCCTTCGTTGACCGCGTCGAGCGGGTAGGTCCGGGTCACCAGCCGGTCGAGGGGGAGCCGCCCCTCGGCGTAGAGGTCGAGGATGCGGGGCATGTCGTGGTGCGGGCGGCACGAGCCGTAGAGGCTGCCGGTCACGATCTTCTCGTGGCGGACCAGGTCGGGCCCGGGTAGCTGCACCACCGAGCCGACCCCCGGCACCCCGACGCAGACCACCGTCCCGCCCCTGCGGGTCGCGGTCCAGGCCACGCCGACCAGCTCGGCCCTCCCCGCCGCTTCGATGACCGCGTCGGCCCCGTCACCATCGGTGAGCTCGCGGACCGCTTCGACCACGTCCGCCGCTGCCGGGTCGACGACATGGGTCGCCCCGACATCCGAGGCCATCGCCCGCTTGGTGGGCTCGGGGTCGACGGCGACTACCTGGTGGGCGCCCGACAGCCGGGCGGCCATCACCGCGCTGAGCCCGACCCCGCCCGCGCCGATCACCACCACCGTGGCGCCCGGCTCGACCTTGGCGCGCTTCACGACCGCTCCGTAGCCGGTGGTGACCGCGCAGCCGACCAGCGCGGCTACCGACAGGGGCACGTCGTCCCTCACCTTCACGCAGGCCGCCTCGTCGACGACGGCCTCCTCGGCGAAGGTCGAGAGGAACGAGTAGTGATGGAGCGGGCTGCCCAGGTAGGAGAGGCGGCGGGAGCCGGACACGAGGGTCCCGGCGAGCAGCGCAGGCATGG
>JAJZWW010000261.1 GCA_021846485.1 Actinomycetes bacterium | reverse complement strand
ACCGGCTTCGCGGCGGTCGGCGCGCTCGTCGCGCTCTACCGGCCGGGGCCGATGGCGGCCAACATGCACAACGACTACGCCGACCGCAAGAACGGCCGGAAGCCGGTCACCTACCTCCACCCCGACTTGGAGGAGGTCCTGGGCGACACCCAGGGCCTGATGATCTACCAGGAGTCGATGATGCGGGTCGCGCAGCACTTCGCCGGCTACTCGCTCGAGGAAGCCGACAACCTGCGCAAGGCGGCCGGCAAGAAGGTCCGCCAGATCATGGCCGAGGAGCGCGAGAAGTTCGTCTCCGGCTGCGAGGCGACCGGGTACGGCCGGGAGCTCGGCACCGCGCTGTTCGACATCATCGAGCCGTTCGCCGACTACGCCTTCAACAAGAGCCATGCGTACGGGTATGGGCTGGTCAGCTACTGGACCGCATGGCTCAAGGCCAACCACCCCGCCGAGTACCTGGCCGCCCTGCTCACCTCGGTGAAAGACGACAAGGACAAGACGGCGGTGTACCTGGCGGAGTGCCGGGCGATGGGCATCGAGGTCCTCGTGCCCGACGTCAACGTCTCCGCCGGCGAGTTCACCGCCGTGAGGGGCGGGGGGGGCCAGGGCAAGGGTGTGATCCCCTTCGGGCTCGCCGCCGTCCGCAACGTGGGAGAAGGCCTGGTGGAGCGCATCGTGGCCGAGCGGGAGTCGGGTGGCCCGTTCGTCGACTTCTACGACTTCGCCCGGCGGGTCGACCCGGTGGTGCTCAACAAGCGGACCGTGGAGTCCCTGGCCAAGGCGGGCGCCTTCGACTCCCTCGGACACCCTCGCATGGGGCTCTGTCAGGTGCTCGACCAGATCGTCGACCGCACCCTCGCCCGCCGCCGGGAGGCCGACCAGGGGGTGATGAGCCTCTTCGGCGACCTCGGCGCCGGCGACGGCGACGGGTTCGACGACGCCCGGGTCCCGATCCCCGAGGTCGAGTTCGACAAGTCGCAGAGGCTCGCGTTCGAGAAGGAGATGCTCGGCCTCTACGTCTCCGACCACCCGCTCCTCGGCCTCGAGCCCGCGCTCGCCCGCCATGTGGACACCACCCTCGCTGACCTGCGGGACGACCCGCCCTCCGGTGACCGGGGCGACGCCCGCTGGGTGGGGGGGGTGGTGACCGGCCTGACCCGCAAGTACACCAAGCGCGGGGAGCTGATGGCGACCTTCGTGCTCGAGGACCTGCAGGCAGCCGTCGAGGTCTGGGTCTTTCCCCGCACGATGGCCGAAGTCGGCCACCTGCTCGCCGACGACGCGGTCGTGTGCGTGAAGGGGCGGCTCGACACCCGCGACGACCAGCCCAAGCTCGTCTGCATGGAGGTCAAGCGTCCCGAGCTCGTCGCCGGCGCCGAGCCGCTGCACCTCCAGCTGCCGGTCGCGGCGCTCACCGAGGACCGGGTCGACAAGCTGAAGAAGACCCTGGGGGACCACCCTGGGGAGTCCCCGGTCTTGTTGCACGTGGGTCGGACCTGCCTGCGCCTCGACGCTGCCTGGGGGGTCGAGGCGAGCACCGGCCTGCTCGCCGAGCTGCGGGTCCTGCTCGGTCCGGACTGCCTTTGGAACGGATCGCCGCCGAGCGCCTAAAATGGTCCCTCGGAGTAGGTCCGCCGGTGCGAGGAGAGTAGTCAGCACATGCCCCTGGAGGTCGAAACCAAGGACTGCACCGCTCTCTCGGACGGGGAGCTCGCGGAGATGGCCGACTCGGTCACCGACGGCCCCGCCGGCTTCGACATCGGCCTGCTGTCCAAGCAGGCGGAGGAGTGGGTGCTGGTCACCCAGGTGCGCGAGGCCGGCGAGCTCGGCGGGTTCTCGTTCTGCACCCTCGAGCGCATCGGCGGGACCCCCTGCCTGCTGTGGGGCCTGGCATCGGTGCGCCGCGACGCCCGGCGGGCGGAGGTGCTCCAGGCGCTCATCGCCGACCAGTTCCGCCGGGCCGTCCTCGCCTTCCCCGACGAGGATGTCCTGGTCGGCACCCGGCTGGCGGACCCGGGGGCCTTCGCCGCGTTCGAGGGCCTCGAGGAGACCTGCCCTCGACCCGGTCACAAGCCGACCGGCGAGGAGCGGGCCTGGGCCAGGCGCCTCGCCAAGCGCTTCGGGGTGGAGGGGCGCGTCGACGACCGCAGCTTCGTGGTGACCGGAGACGGCACGCCCGAAGGGGTGTTCGACTTCGCTGCCACCGACCCCGGCGCGCTGCCTGCCGGGGTGGTGGCCCTGTTCCAGCCCCTGGAGCGCTCTCGCCACGACGCGCTGATCGCCTTCGGCTGGGCGATGGCCGAGGACCTGGCCGCCAGCTACTCCTCCTAGCCGGCCGGCCGGCGGGTCGCGTTGCCCTCGCCGGCGCGGACCTCGAGGTCGACCCCGTCCAAGGTGAGTCGCGACCCGTAGCGGACGGTCACGCCCTTCACGCAGAGGGCCGACGCGGAGCGATCCGGCAGAGAGGGGCTACGGCCAGGGCCATGACCCGTTGTGCTCGCTGCTGACCCATTGTGCTCGCTGCGTGCCGCTACGGTCAGGGGCGGGGCAGCACCCCCTCGACGACCTTGTGGCAGTGGCCGTCGATCGGCGGGGTGAGCGCGACCAGCAGCCGCCCGCGGGGCTCCAGGGATCGCCGGCGCAGGCCTTCGCGGTCCATCGCGGCGGCCAGGTAACGGTCCAGGCAGGGTAGCTCCCGGGGCTTGTCCTGCCAGGAGAACCGGCAGCCGAGGTAGGTGCCGTCGCGTACCACCACCACCGGCTCGGTCGGCTCGACCAGGGCGGCAGAGGGGTGGTCGCGGCGGCGTTCCCAGAACGGGACCGTCGGGCCGTGGCTCGACAGCAGCGGGGCGCCGGCCGGGTGGACCAGCGGCCGCAGGAGCCGCTCGACCCGGCGTCCCCGGAGCCGGCCGACCGGCTCGGGGGGCTCCGACAGGGCGAGCGCCTCGGGGGCGGCCGGGTCGGGGAGGTGGTCGGCGTCGTCGCCGACGGTGACCTCGACCACGTCGTAGGGGCGGAGACGCTGCTCGGGGGCGACCGGGGCCCAGGAGCGCACCAGCACCCCGGTGCGCAGCTCGATCCCGGTGCAGCGCGGCCCGTCGGCTGCCAGCACGAGCAGCTCGAAGGTGGTCCCGGGGCCGGCGTCCAGCCGGGGCACGTCGGTGCGCAGGACCCGGAAGTCAGGTGCGGTCGTCGCGGTCATCGAACGTCAATACTTGCTGCTGGCCGGACCCGAGTGGGGGATGCTGCCCGGCCGGCGCCGAGGAGCGCGCCCCGGCGGCGCGGGAGCGGCGCCCGGCGGGGCCTTTCCCCTCCGGTTCTCAAACCCCCCACTCCTCCAGCTGGGTCGCCAGCTCCGCCGGGGTCTCCGCCGGCGCCTGACAGGCGAAGTTCCGGCACACGTAGGCCCGGCCGGCCGCCCCCCGCTCGTCACGGTTCTGCCACAGCGGGGAGTCGTAGCGCTCCCCCCAGGCGAGCACGGTCCCCGGTCGGTAGCCGGAGGCGGCGACCGCCACCAGGTCCGGCCGGGTGCCGGTGACCACTACCTCGGTGAGCCCGGTGAGGTCCAGGTCGGCTACCGCCACCAGCCCGGCGAACGCCGCCGGCGCCTTCGCGAGCGCCGGCCCCATGCACGCGACCGTCGCCCGGGCAGCCTCCAGCAGGGTCTCGGAGCCGGTGAGGGTCCCGAGGCGCAGCAGCGCCCCGGCGGCCACCGTCTGGGTCGACGGCGTCGCCCCGTCGTGGGTGTCCTTGGTCCGGGCCACGAGCGGCTCGGCGTCCCAGCCGACGGTGTGGAATCCGCCGGCCTCCTCGTCCCAGAACAACCCGACCAGGGCATCGGCGGCGCTGCGGGCCTCGTCGATCCAACGGGCCTGCCCGGTGGCCTCTGCCAGCCGGGTGAAAGCGTCCACCAGCCAGGCGTGGTCGGCGGCACAGGCGGGGTGGCGGGCCCGGCCGGCCTGCCAGCTGCGCATCCAGCGTCCCTCCGGGCGCGCCTCGGCGAGGAGGAACTCGGCGAGGTCGGCGCCGGCGGCGACCCACTCCGGGCGAGAGAGCAACATCCCCGCTTCGGCGAGGGCGGCGACGGCCATGGCGTTCCACTCGGTCAGGACCTTGTCGTCGAGGCCCGGTCGTACCCGCTGGTCGCGATGGGCGTAGAGCGCGCCACGGGCGGCCTCGATCGGCTCGGGCCGGGCGAGCAGCCCACGCTCGGGCCGCCACAAGATGTTGCGCCCCTCCCAGTTGCCCTCCGGGCTCGCCCCGTACCACTCCGCCGCCTCTGAGCCCCCGACGGCGACCAGTTCCTCGAACGACCAGGTGTAGAAGCGGCCCTCCTCGCCCTCGCTGTCGGCGTCCTCCGCCGACGACAGCCCCCCGCCGGGCTGGCGGATCGGCGAGCGCAGCAGGTACCCGACGGTCTCCTCCACCACCTGTCGGTAGTGGGCCTCGCCGCTCGCCGCCCAGGCCCGGGCGTAGGTGCGGACGAGGAGGGCGTTGTCGTAGAGCATCTTCTCGAAGTGGGGTACCAGCCAGCGGCGGTCGGTGGCGTAGCGGGCGAAGCCCCCGCCGAGGTGGTCGTAGATGCCGCCCGACGCCATCGCGTCGAGGGTCGTGGTGAGGGCGTGGGCGATGTCGTCGCGCCCGGTGCGCTCCCATGCCTGCAGCGCCAGCTCCAGGGTCGGCGGCTGGGGGAACTTCGGCGGCGGGCCGAACCCGCCCCACTCCCGGTCGAAGCGGCCGAGCAGGGCGTCGGCGGCGGCGGCCAGCAGGGACGGGGATCGGGCCGCTCGCCCATCACCGTCCGCGGCCCACCCGAGGGAGGGCAGCTCGGTGGCCCGCCGGACCACCTCGACCAGGCTGGCGGCGTCAGCGGTGAGCTCCTCGCGCTTGGTGGCCCACACCTCGGCGACCCGCCGGAGCAGCTTCACGAAGCCCTCCCGCGGGAAGTAGGTGCCCCCGAAGAACGGGCGGCCGTCGGGCAGCAGGAACACCGTCATCGGCCAGCCCCCGCCACCAGTGATCGCCTGCACCGCCTCCAGGTAGACGGCGTCGACGTCCGGGCGCTCCTCCCGGTCGACTTTCACCGCGACGAAGCCCTCGTTGACCAGCTTGGCCAC
>JAJZWW010000260.1 GCA_021846485.1 Actinomycetes bacterium | reverse complement strand
GTGGATCCCGAGCATCGGGTCGACGCCGCCCGGGTCGAGGTCGAAGGTCCAGCTGCGCCGGTCGTGGGTGGGTCCCGCCACACCCACGGACAAGACCGACTCCAGGCCGAGGAGTCGGCGGACGATGACCGCCCGGTCGGCCCACGGGCAGGTCCGGGAGACCACCAGCTGGTACCGGCCGGGCTCGACCGGCCATCGGCCCTGGCCTTCGGCGGGGACCCGCCCGTCCAGGTAGCGGGTGTCTCGGACGAGGGCCCCGCCCCCGCTCGCCTCGTCCACGGCTTGGAGGTTACCAAGGAGAACTTGCCTGCTGGACTTCTTCGAGTCCTTTCACAGCTGTGACCTGGTGGTAGTCATGGAGAAGTCCAGCAGTCCAGTAGCAAGTTCCTTCTCGGTACAGGCACTTGACCTGCCTCCCGAACTTCCTCACCCGCCCTCACCTCAGGGTTTGGGGGCGAAACATTCCTACCGAGTTTCTCCTCTGCGGGTGATCCTCGTGGTCGCGGCGGCCGCTAGCCTAGAGCCCCTTGCCCCGCGCGAAGTTCACGGTCAGGTCAAGTTTCCGGCGGAAAGCGTAACATGCCGGTGAGGCACCGGCCGCTCCAGGTTCGTACTCGTGACCAGCCACTTTTGTGGCTCTACAGCCGGCGAGAGACCTCTTGTCGACACCCCTTGATTGGAGACGGACCCGGGCTGGGACCTCGAAAAGGTTGCGGCGGCCTCTGGTGGAACGCGCCTCTCGGCGGTATGAGGCTCGCTCGCTACGGCTAGCCTTCGGTCACGACTCCTACTGCGCGATCGTCGGGTATGCCCCGATCCGGGACCCCGAGGGATCCTGCCCGTGCGCCGGTAGCTCCCAGGTAGCGGGCGACCCGCCGTGGGCCTTGCAGCGGTCCCCGCCGGCGAGCCGACGCTCGCCACGCTGACGGCGAACCCGGGGACCGTCGTCGTGGTGGCCGTCCTTGCCGCCTCGTTCCTGCACGCCAGCTGGAACGTCCTCGCGAAGGCGACCAAGGACCAGGTCGTCGGCTTCGGGGTGATCGCGATCACCGCCGCGCTGTGGGGCGCCCTCGTGCTGGTGGTCGTGGGGGGCCCCGCCCGGGCCAGCTGGCCGTACCTGGCCGTCTCGGCGGCCATCCACGTCGGCTACAACGTCACGCTGCTCAACTCCTACCGCTTCGGCGAGCTGAGCCGGGTCTACCCGCTGGCCCGGGGGATAGCCCCGCTGCTCGTTGCCGGAGCCGCCGCAGTGCTCACCGGCGAGACCCTCGACCTTGCGCAGATCGTGGGCGTGGGCGTGGTCGCCGGCGGCCTGACGAGCCTGGTGTGGATCCGCGGAGGCCGGTCGCTGCGGGACCGCCGCGCCGTCGGCCTGGCTCTAGCGACCGGCGTGGCCATCGCCGGTTACAGCGTCGTGGACGGCCTGGGCGTGCGCCGCTCCGCCAGCCCCCTCGGGTACGCCGGGGCGCTGTTCCTCGTCGAGAGCCTGGTCGTGGCCGCCGGTGTGGGGATCCGGCGTGGCCGCTCGCTACTGCTCGCCGGCCGCCGCGCCTGGGCTTTCGGGGTCGCCGGAGGCCTGCTGTCGGTCACCGCGTACTCGCTCGTGCTCTGGGCCCAGACGCGCGCCGCGCTGGCCACGGTGTCGGCGCTGCGGGAGACGAGCGTCGTGGTGGCGGCCCTGATGGGCACGGTCCTGCTCCGGGAGGGATCGGGCGGCAAGAGGGTTGCCGCGGCCGCCGTCGTCGCCTGCGGCGTGGCGCTGGTGGTCTCCGGCTGACCCCGGTCGCGATCGGCGACCCCGGTCCGGGGCTCGCAGGGCCGGTCGGGACCGGGGCCGTGCAGCCCGTGGAGGCGTGTTCTTCGGGCGTACACTTGATCTATGGAGCGTCAGGAACCGGAGGGGGTGGCGGAGGTCTCCGAGCGCCCGGGTCGAGCCCGAGGGGGCCTGGTGGGTGCCGGACCGAGCGAGGCGGGTGGACCCGGCGGCGGGGACCCCGCTTGCTGGGCGCATCTCGTGTGCCCCGACTGTGGGGCGGTCAAGGCCGACGGGCACCGCCCCGAGTGCCGCCTGGCCGGGGGGTCCACTCCGCCTGCCGGGTAGCGGGCCTCCGGGTAGTAGCGGGCCTCCGGGTAGCATGCTTGCGCTTCCAGGCTTCAGCGCAGGGGCAGTCCTCGATCCTGCTCGCCGGCGGGTCGGGGGCCGAAGATGCGCCGCTCGGAGCGGTCGATGCGGACGTCGTTGATGCTCGCCTCCCGGCGCCGCATCAGGCCGTCTGCGTCGAACTCCCACATCTCGTTGCCGTAGCTGCGCCACCACTGACCGTCCCGGTCGTGGCTCTCGTATTGGAACCGCACGGCAATCCGGTCGCCATTGAACGCCCAGAGGTCCTTGCGCAGTGCGTAATCGAGCTCGCGCTCCCATTTTTGGCGCAAGAACTCGATGATCTCCGCCCGTCCGGTGACGAAGGTGTCCCGGTTGCGCCACACCGATCCCTCGCTGTAGGCGAGCGCGACCCGCTCGGGATCGCAGCTGTTCCAGGCATCCTCGGCGCTGCGGACCTTCTGAAGAGCGGTCTTCTCGTCGAAGGGGGGCAAGGGCGGGCGCGGTTCGGTCACTTCGCCAGATTAGTCCCTCTCGCCATTCCCGTGCCTCTGGTCCCGGGAACTGGCCGATGTGGCCGACCGAGTGGGGCCACGCTCCCGGACCGCTCAGAAGCTGTCGCAAGCCGGCGTGAAGGCGAAGGGGCGCCCAGCATGGCCCGCGGACTGGCGTCGAAGTGGTCGTCTGCTGGCGGAAAGGCCGGCCGGTAGCCATGCTGCCCGAAACGTCCCTGAGAAGTCCCGAGACGTCCCAAAATGTCCCGACGCTCAGCCGACGGGGGAGCGGCTCTGCGAGCTGCTAAGTGGCGACCACGACTACGGCTGAGACTTCCGGAGAGTACGGGGCGATCGTGGTGACCCGGCCGGGAGCCCGGTGGTCTCGATGCCGAGCGCGTAGGCCGGGGCGGTGCCGGCGCCAGGGCCAGCGCTTCAGGCATCGTCGCCGTTCTTGCCGGGGTCGGCGTCCGCTCGGGGCCGCGCAGGTGGCCGGGGGCGCCGGCACGGGCGGCCGACCGATTCGGCTCGGTTCGGCGAGCACGGATCGTTGGCCGAGCGGGTCGCTGGCCTGCGCCGCCAGGCTGAGCACCTCGACCAGGCCCCGCTGGTGGCCTGGGCGGGCTGCCTGTCGGGCCGGCGGGGAGGTCATCTCGGCCCGAGGCCTCGCTGGGGGGCGATCACCTCGTCGATCAGCCCGTAGGCCTTGGCCTCCGCGGCGGTGAGGTAGAAATCCCGGTCGATGTCGTGTTCCACCCGCTCGAGCGGCTGGCTCGAGTGGTAGCTGATGATCTCCGACATCCGCCGGGTGGTGGCCAGCACCTCCCGGAGGTGGATCTCCATGTCCCGCGGCGCCCCCCTGGTCCCCGCCGATCCCTGGTGGATCATGATCTTGGCGTTGGGCGTGGCGTAGCGCTTGCCCGCCGCCCCGCCGCAGAGGATCATGGCCGCGGCCGACATGCCCATCCCCACGCACACCGTCGCGACCTCCGAGCGCACGTGTTGCATCGCGTCGTAGATCGCCATGGCGGCGTAGCCCAACCCGCCGGGGGAGTTGATGTAGAGGGAGATGTCCTGGCTCGGGGCCTGGGCGTCGAGGTAGAGGATCTCGGCCACGAGCAGGTTGGCGATCTGGTCGTCGACCTCCTGGCCGAGGAACACGATCCGTTCGCGCAGCAGGAGCGAGTAGATGTCGAAGGCCCGGTCACCCCGGGTGGACTGGTCGACAACGGTGGGTACCAGGGTCACGGGCGGCCTCTCTCGATCAGCGGGCTATCTCAGCTATGGTATCCTACGGACGAGATGAAGAGCCCGGTCTGGGGGGCACTCCCGAGGTGAGCGAGCGACGTCACGAGCCGGTCTTCCCAGGCATCGGCGCGATGGCCCGGCGCCGGCGACAGCTGGCCGAGACCCTGGCCAACCGGCGTGTGGAGCTCGGCCTTTCCCAGACCGAGGTGGCGGCCCGGATGGGTACCTCGCAGTCGGCGGTCGCGCGGATCGAGTCGGGGGCCGCGGACCTGCGCCTGTCGACCCTCGAGCGTTACGCCGCGGCCCTCGGCCAGGTTCTCGACTGGCGGCTGGAGGAGCAGCGGTGAGCCCCGGCGGGACGGGAGTGCCCGGCCAGGAGCCGGTCGGCGGCGAGCATCCGGGGGTGCTGCGCCCGGCAGACGCCCTATTCGCCCTGCGGGTGGTGCAGCTCCGGGGTCCGCTCGACGAGGCGGCTGGCGGTGACCTCGCCGCCCGCTTGATGTACCTCGACGGCGCTGGCGAGGAGGCGGTGACCCTGTACGTCGACAGCCCCGGCGGGCCAGTACACGCGGCGTTCGGCGTCCTCGACACCATCGCGCTGCTCGGCGTGCCCGTCGACACGGTGTGCGTCGGTCGAGCCGAGGGCACCGCAGTAGCCGTCGTAGCCGCCGGGCGCCGCCGCCTGGCCGCTCCCCACGCCCGTTTCTGCCTGGCCGAGCCGGAGGTGTCGGTCCACGGGCGAGCCGGGGAGCTCGCCTCCTGGGCGGCTCACCACGCCTCGCAGTCCGCCCGCCTGGCTGCCGAGCTGGCTCGCTCGACTGCTCGACCGGTCGAGCACGTCGAAGCCGACCTGGCCTCCGGGCGGTGGCTCGACGCCGAACAGGCGCAGTCATACGGCATCGTCGACGGTCCGTGGACGCCGGGCGCCGCCGGTCGGGGTGGCTCGCCTCCCCGGCCGCCGCTCGGCTTCGGCCCCCGCCGCTGATCCCGCCTCAGGCGCCCGGTGGGCCGGCGAGCCCGGCGAGGTCCACGCCCGGATCGGCGAGGCGCGAAGTGTCGATCGGCCGGTTCGCTCGGAGGACCGCCTCGATGGCGTCGCCGGCGTCCCAGACGTTGGCGTTCATCGCCGCGGTGACCTTGCCGTGGCGAAGCCAGAGGCAGAGGAACTCCCCGCCGGCGGGATCACCTCTGAAGACCACCTGGTCGAAGCCCGGCACCCAGCCCCGGTACTCCATACCGAGGTCGTACTGGTCGGAGAAGAAGTACGGGGTGCGGTCGTAGACGACGCCC
>JAJZWW010000259.1 GCA_021846485.1 Actinomycetes bacterium | reverse complement strand
CGCGGCCGGTGCCGGCCACCTCGACGATCGCCTCGGCGAGCAGGCGGGGGTCGCGGGGGTCGACGACCCGTCCCGGCGGGAGGGTGGCGCCGGCCAGGCCGCCGAGGCCGCTGGTGACGACCGGCACGCCGGCCGCCTGGGCTTCGACCGCGGCCAGCCCGAGGCCTTCGGGGCGGGTGGAGGGCACGACGACGACCTCGGCCCGGGAGACCAGCACGGCCATCTCCTCCCGGCTCGGCGGTGGCGGGACCAACCGGCAGCGGGGGGCGCCGGCGACGACCGCCCGCAGCGCCCGGTGCTCGTAGGTGGGGCGCGGCCACGGGGAGAGGAAGTCGGTGACGAGCACGAGCCTGCCGTGCAGTGCCGGCTGGGCGCTGGCGGCGGCCAGCTCGCGGACCCCCTTCTTGGCGAGCAGGCGGCTCGGGGCGAGCACCAGGCCGGGGCGGGGGTCGGGGTGGACGCGGGAAAAGGCGTCCCCGGCGAAGGGTGGGACCACTGCCACGCTGTCCCGGTCGCGCCCGAGCGCCGCGGCCACCACGGCTGCCAGCTCTCCACTCACCGCGGCGGCGGCCGCGGACCCGACGAGGGGCCCGATCGGCGACTCGCCGACCTCCCAGGCATCCGGCCAGTTGTGCAAGAGGTGCAGTGTCGGGGCGGACACCAGTGCCTGCCACCCAGGGCGGTTGTTGAGCATCACTGCGTCGGGTCGGAGACGCTCGATCAGGTCCCCCAGGCCGGCCGGGCCGCCGATCAGGTCGTGGTGGCACACCAGCGGGTCGCCGCCCGGACCGGCGGTGCCCGGCGCCCCGACCAGGTGGACCTCGTCGCCACCGCCGGCGAGGGCGGAGGCCCAGCCGACGAGGAGGGTCTCCAGGGCGCCGGCGCCGGTCCGGGCAGGGGCCAGGTCGGTCCCGACCAGCGCCATCCTCACCGGTGGCGGTCGGTCCCGGGCATGCCGGGAGGCTACCGGCGGGCCCGCTCACCGCGGGCGTGGGAGGATCGGGGCGTGCCCGAGCGCCTGGTGGTCCTCGACGGTGACTACGGCGTGGACGACGCCCTCGCCCTGCTCGGCGTCGCCGCCGAGGCCGGCGTGAGGATCGTGGGGGTGGGCAGCGTGCACGGCAACACCGGGGCGCTCCAGGCGGCCCGCAACGCCCTGAGCGTCCTCGGCGTCGCCGGCCTCGACGGGGTCCCGGTCGCCGTCGGCGCGGCGCGGCCCCTCGCCCAGCCGGTCGAGTTGAGTGCCGAGGTCCACGGCGACGACGGCCTCGGCGGCGCGGCCCCACCCCCGTCGGCCCGGGACCGGGAGCCGGCCGGCGTGCCCGCCGCGGTGCAGCTGGTCGACGCGGTCCGTCGGCACCCCGGGGCCTGCACGCTGATCGCCACCGGGCCGCTCACCAACCTGGCGCTGGCGGCGCTGCTCGACCCGGGGATCGTGGAGCTGGTGCCCGAGGTGGTGGTGATGGGCGGCACGCTCGACGCCCCCGGCAATGTGGGGTCCCACACCGAGGCCAACTTCGCCCACGACCCGGAGGCGGCCGACCTGGTGTTGAGCGCCGGCTGGCCGGTCAGCGTCGTCGGCCTCGACGTCACCATGCGGACCTGGTTGGAGGAGCCCGACCTCGACGCCCTGGGGGCCAGCGGCGCACCGGCGGCCCGCTTCGCGCTCACCGCGCTCGGCCACTACGTGGAGCTCTACCGGGGCCGTTTCGGCCGGCGGGGCTGCCCGCTGCACGACCCGACGGCCGCCCGCCTGGCGCTGCAGCCGGAGCTCGGCAGCTACGTGGAGGCGCCGGCCAGGGTGGAGCTGCGCTCCCCGACCACCCGCGGGATGCTGCTCGTGGACCGGCGGCCGTTCGTCGCTGCCCCGCCCGGCGCGCCGGCGGTGCGGGTAGCAGTCGGGGTGGACCGCGACGCGGTCGTCGGCCGGCTGGTGGAGGCGCTGACCGGGCGGCGGCAGGGCCAGGGCTCCCGTGGGACCCCGGCGGGCGCTTGCTGAGAAGGAACTTGCCTGCTGGACTTCTCCACCAGCCCCCACCTGCGGGTTCGAGCGCGAAACACTCCAGCAGGCAAGTTGCTCCTTCGCTACCGGTCCCGGGGGCGCCGCCGGCGGTGCACCTCGGCGAGCGACGGGGGCAGGTAACCGGTGTCGTCGCGGGAGAAGTCGGTGCCGGGCGGGACGACCTCGTCGATGCGATCCAGCAGGTCGGCGTCGAGGCGGATCTCGGCCGCACCGAGCTGGCCCTCCAGGTGGTCCATGGTACGGGGCCCGACGATCGCCGAGGTCACCGCAGGGTGCTCCAGGACGAACGCCAGGGCGAGGTGGACCAGGCTCGTCCCGGCTTCGTCGGCGAGGGCCTGGAGGCGGTCGACCGCCTCCAGCTTGCGCTGGTTGCCCGGGGTGGACAGGTCGTAGCGGCCGGGCAGGCGCTCGGCGCGGCGACTGCGGTTGTCCTTGCCCCGGCCGAAGCGCCCCGACAGCCAACCGCCCGCCAGTGGGCTCCAGGAGAGCACGCCGACGCCGTAGGCCGCGCACACCGGGAGCACGTCGGCCTCGATGCCGCGCACCAGCATCGAGTACGGCGGCTGCTCGGAGACGGGGCGCTCGGTGCCCCTCCGCTGTGCCGCCCACTGGGCCTCGACGATCTGGTGGGCCGGGAACGTCGAGTGCCCGAAGTAGCGGATCTTGCCGGCCCGCACCAGGTCGGTCAGCGCCGAGAGGGTCTCCTCCACGTCGGTGGCCGAGTCCGGGCGGTGTACCTGGTAGAGGTCGATGTAGTCGGTGCCGAGCCGGCGCAGGCTGTGCTCGACCTCCTCGAGGATCCAGCGGCGGGAGTTGCCGGAGCGGTTGGGCGCCTCGCCCATCGAGCCGTGGAACTTGGTCGCCACCACCACCCGAGAGCGGTCCACCCGGGCGAGGGCCTTGCCGACGATCTCCTCCGACTCCCCCTGCGAGTACACGTCGGCGGTGTCGATGAAGTTGATGCCCGCGTCGAGCGCCCGGGAGATGATGCGGACCGACTCGTCGTGGTCCGGCTCGCCCCAGGCCCCGAACATCATCGCCCCCAAGCAGAGCGGGCTGACCGCGACACCGGTGCGACCGAGGGTGCGGTACTCCATGCCGGCCACTCTACGAGGTGGGCCCGGTTCAAGACGTTCGACACGGTGCCGACTGAAACGCCAGCCCGCGAGGCCGCGTCCCGGATGCTCACCGATGGGTGCGGTGGCATCGTCGATCAGATCCCCTTCACCCTGCGCAGGGCCAGCGGGCGCCGACCGGCTCGCAAGTCCGGTCGGCCGGGTGGGGGATCAGGTCTCTGCGGGGGCCTCGGCCGGGACGGGATCGTGCGCCTCCGCCCGTCTCCGGTGGCGCAGCAGGAGGGCGCCGGCGGTGGCGAACCCGGCGAAGGCGAAGGCGAGACCGGCGGCTTGCACCGCCACCGCCCCGGCGTGGCCGGGGTAGGAGAGCCAGAAGTGCTCCTCGATGAAGCGGTTGACCCCCCAGAAGCCGGCTGCGACGGCCATCACCAGCCCGTCGGGACCCCCCCGTCGGGCGGTGAACGCCTCGACCCTCCAGGCAACGAGCAGCACGGCGAAGGTCATGAGCGACTGGAAGATCGGCACCGGCAGGCGGGGGCCGACCTGGCCGGCGTAGTACATGCCGAGCCAAAGGTGGGTCGGGTGGCCGCCGCCGGCGTACATGAGCTGCGGGCCGAGGAGGCGGCCGAGCGCCCAGCCGGCGAGCAGCACCGGGGCGACGAGGTCGGCGAGCCGCCTCCCGGGGATCTCCGGGCAGCGCCGGCGGGCCAGCACGAAGCCGGTGGGTACGCCGAACAGCAGCCCACCGAAGGAGGCCAGGCCACCCTTCCAGACCTCGAAGACCTGGATCGGATCCCCGGTGTAGGCGCCGAGGTTGGCGACCACATGGACCACCCGGGCGCCGACCAGCGCGGCGACGACCACCCACACCGCGGTCGAGGTGAGCCAGCCGTCGGGGTAGCCGTGGGCCCGCAGCCGCCGCCCGAGGTAGCGGTAGGCGAACAAGAAGGTGATCGCCAGCCCGAGCCCGTAGGTGTGGAACACGAACGGTCCGAGGTGCACTGCCACCGGGATCGGCCTCACGCCACCGAAGGCTACTCCGGTTGGGCGCTCATCGGGCCTCGGAGCCGGCGACATCGTACAGCCGCCACGCCGGGCACAACCTGGCCCTCACCGGCCCCAGCGGGCACCAGCCTGATGCGCTGGGCATCGCTACCGGCAAGGCCACAGCGGCCGCGACTCCGGTGAGCCGCAGCACTTTCCGACGACGCTCGGTGCCTGGGGGTGCGTCGCGCACGACTTCGGCAGTGTCGGTCACTGGGTCTGGTCGGTGGACACAGCTGAGACCATTACTTGTCCCGGCGGGCGCGGGCCGGGGGTGAGAGGTGTTGTTCGGGCGCGTGAGCGCAGGCGGACGCCGTGACATCGACGATGACCTGGCGGCGATCGGAGAGGCGATCGACGTGAAGGCGGCCCTGGCGACGTCGAGGTCGCCGAATCGAACCATGGTCCGTTCGGTCGACGCCGCCGACATCCGCTTCCGCCGGTCGATGGGCCGGCTACGGCGGTACCTGGTCAACCTGGTGAGGATCGACGGGCAGCCTGGGACCGAGACGATCGACGGAGGATGCTCGAGGCCGCCGACGCCGTTAGGCGAGTGCCATCATCCGGGGCGCAGGCGAGGTCGGCGCGACCGTCGCCGTTCGGATGGGACACGCCGGATGATCCGAAACCACCCGTGGCGCGGTGCTGGCACCTGCAGTCGTCTTCGGTGCCGGGCGGCGAGTGGCTGCGGCCGGCAGCAGGCGCCCCGAACCGGCCGGGAGGGTGCCGATCGGCCGGGACGCTAGCCTGAGGATTGCATGAGTCATCCGACGACCGACCCGGGGTTGGTTCCCGGGCCCGGCCCGCGTGTCCGCCCCTGTCGCTTAAGGGATAGAGCAGCTCTCTCCTAAAGAGCAGATGCAGGTTCGAGTCCTGCCGGGGGCACCGACCCTGACGGTGGTCGAACCTTTCCGATGCCGGAAGGGTTCGCCTCCGTCAGGCCACCTCCATCGAGCGGGACCCGAAAGTAGGGGCGCACCGATGTGCGGCTTTCG
>JAJZWW010000258.1 GCA_021846485.1 Actinomycetes bacterium | reverse complement strand
GAAGGTCGTGTTGCTGCTCGAGTCGGGGGTGTAGACGGCGACGATCAGGTCGAAGCCGGCGGGTGCGGCAGACGTGGTGCATGACGAAGCTGATGAAAGGGTGTAGTTGCACAGCGTGGCCGGCCTCCCATAGATGTTCCCGCTGAAACCGGTTGGGCCCGGCGGGTTCTCCGGGTAGGCGTAGAAGCTGACCGTACCGGTGGGGGTACCGCTCCCCGAGTTGGGGGTGACGCTCGCGCTGTAGGTGACCGACGAGCCGTAGGTGACCGGCGCTGAGCCGCTCGAAGGCGAGTTGACCTTGGTCGTAGTGGCGGTCACCACTTTGGCGGTGACCGTGTTAGGGGTGGAGCTGGTGTTGTAGGAGATGTTGAGGGCAACCGGCGAGGTGGTGGCGCCGTTGCATGGCTGGAGGTCCACGGTCCCCCCATTGGCGAGGGGCACGGTCCCAAAGCCGGTGTCTGGGGTGGGCACGGAGAAGTTCCCGCTGATCGAGCTGGCCGAAACGAGGGTGTACACCGTTCCGGTGGTTGGGGGGAAACACTGTTCCGAGGGGGGGTTGGTTGCGGTATCGAAGTACGAGTTCTGGATGCTCAGCTCCGCCCCGCCGAGGCTCACCGCACCGTTGTCGGCAGTGTTAGCACTGTTCGGCGTCGCGGTGAGCTCGGAGCTGTCGGTGCCGGGGGTCGCGTTCGTGCCGCTGCTGGGGCCGTCGATGCTGAAGCTGATGGCGCTGTGTGAGTCGAAGCCGGCCGCGCCAGTCGAGATGACCCCCGGCGCCTGGGTCCCGTTGCCTACGGATACGGCGGAGCCCGTCGACTGCAGCGCACCAAGCGTGGCAGCCCCCGAGGCGCCCACATCGGTGAGGCTGACCCGGTTGCCGTTGGTGGCGTTGAGGTCGCCGGCGAGCCCGACGGACCCGTTGGCGAAGGCCCCCGGCCCTGACGCGCCGCCGTATCCGCTCTCGGAGCTGTTAGCCCCGGTGGCGCTGAACGAGGCGACCTCGTTCGTCCCCGCCAGGCTCAACGAGGCACCACCGGACAGTGTGACGCTCAACGCCGCCCCGGTGACCCCTCCTTGCGTGTCCAGGCCGACGGGGCCGTTGGTCGTCCCGTTCAGGCCCCACGCCTGGGCGGCGCTCAGGGCGAGCGGCATCGACAGGTCCTCGAAGGAGGGGAAGTTGGTGCTGTTCGAGGGGCTGACGGTGATGCCGCCCGAGCCCACCGTTAGCGTGTCCGTTCCGCCTAAGCGATAGGGTCCGCCGCTGAAGGACAGGCCCGAAGCGGAGAGCCCGGGGATGTCGTCGGCGGAGAAGTAGCAAGCGGTGGACGGCGGAGAGGTCAGGTTGTCACAGGAGCTGAGGTCGGGGAAGATGAGGGTCCCCACCGACCCCGACGGCGCCGTCCCGCCGCTCCAGTTGCCGTTCGCGCTCCAGTTGCTCCCGCTGGCGCCGCCTCCCGTCCAGGTGTAACCCGTGGTGGTGGCTGAAGCCTGAGGTGCAAGCCCCGACCACAGTCCCAGAAGCGTCGCCGCTGCGGCGACTGCGGATCCCTTGCGGATACCCATCTTTTCCAACCCCTTTCGGAAGCCCCGGCGGGTTCCTGCCCTGCAGTGCGCAACCGGCCCTGGTGGAAGCTAAGCAAGCTTGCCAGCGGAAAACAGCAGCTGGGAGCAACCTCGTACAACCTCGTACGCGGGCGTTTTGCATGCCGGGGCTGCTGCCACCGGTTAGCATCGCTGCTGACAGACAGAACCTGGCTGAAATGGGGCGAAACGGTGGCTCTCGACGGTCTGGACCCGACGACCGTGCAGACCCGGGAGGACCTCGCCCACGCCCTGACGGTCCTGCGCCACGCTTCCGGGCTCACCGTGCGTGACCTGGCCCGGCGGGTCGACGCTCCTGCTGCCACCCTCGGCGATTACTTCGCCGGCCGGCACCTCCCCGGCCCGAGGCAGCTCGCCATCTACCGGTCGATCCTCGTCGCCTGCGGTGTCGCCGGGACCGCCGAGCAGGAGGCGTGGGTCGCGGCGCTGACCAGGGCCCGGTTCACCTCCGACGGGCGCGCCGCCAAGGGGGCACCTCCCTATCCAGGTCTCGACCCCTTCGGGGAGGAGGACGCCGAGCTGTTCTTCGGCCGCCAGTGCGCCCTCGACGAGCTGGTCGGCGCCCTCCACCGGCTGGCCGACGACCCCGGCCGACGACCCCGCGCAGTGGTCCTCGTCGGGCCGTCCGGTTCCGGCAAGACGTCGCTGCTCATGGCGGGGCTCCTCCCGACGGTCCGGGCTGGAATCCTCGAACCGGGCGGCCTCCCCGCCGTTGGAACACCTTCGGGAAAAGACCCGCCCGGGAATGGGACCCCTGCCGAGCCAGGGCAGGATGGTCTTCTCCCTGCGGCTACCGAGGAGCGCGTCTGGAGTTGCGTCGCCGCTCGTCCCGAAGGGCTGGCCGCTCTGGCGGCAGGCGACGGTGTGGCCGAATGTGGGAGCTGGGAGCGGCTGGTGGTCGTCGTGGACCAGTTCGAGGATGCCCTGTCCCTGGACGGCGACGCCCGCGCCGGGGTGTTCCAGGCTCTCGACGAGCTGTACGTACGCGGGGCCATGGTGGTCCTAGGGCTACGGGCGGACTTCTACGAGGCGGCTGCGGCCGAGCCCTCCCTGCTGGGCGCGCTCCGCAGCCACCAGGTGCTCCTAGGGCCGATGACGGCGACAGAGCTGCGGGAGGCGGTCGAGGGGCCGGCCGTGCAGACCGGCACAGCGGTCGAGGACGGGTTGATGGACCTGATCCTCTCTGACCTCGCACCGGGAAGCTCTCTCGGCTTCGCCCATCCCCCCGGCGCCCTGCCGCTGCTCTCCTACGCCCTGCTGGCGACCTGGCAGCGGGGAGGACGGAACCATCTGACCATCGCCGACTACCGGGCGATCGGCGGGATACGCGGCGCTGTCCGCCAGGCCGCCGAGGAGCTCTATGGGGATCTGGACGACCGCCAGCAGGAGCTGGCCCGGCGGATCTTCTCCCGCCTGGTCCGCCTTGATGCCGGCGGACCGCCCACGCGTCGCCGGGCTCCGCCCGCCGAGCTCGCCCACCTGGAGGCACCTTCGGGCCCACCCTCCAGCCCCGGGGTGCTGGAGCGCTTCGTCGACGCCCGACTCCTGACGGTCGACGCCGACAGCATCCAGATCAGCCACGACGCCCTCCTCTTCGCATGGCCCCGGTTGGCCGAGTGGATCGACGCCGACCGCGACTGGCTGCGGTTGCACACCCAGCTGGCAGACGCCGCCCAGGCGTGGGTCGAAGCCGGGCGCGACGAGTCGATGCTGATGCGGGGCCCGCGCCTCGAGGCGGCCCTCGAGCAGGTCGGCGACGGGGAGAACCGCCAGCAGCTCAACCGCAACGAATCCGACTTCGTCGACGCCTGCGTCTCCTACCGCGACCAGCAGGTGCGTGTGGCGCGCCGGCGCACCCGCATCACCCACAGCCTCCTCGGAGCGCTGACCGTCCTGGCCGTGGCGTCGATAGTGTTCGCCCTGGTCGCTGTCGACGCCGATCACGCGGCCACCACGGCCCGCGACCAGGCGCTGTCTCGCCAGGTGGCCATCGAGGCCCAGCAGCTCCAGCCGAGCGATCCCTCCCTGGCAGCCCAGTTGGCCCTCGCCGCCTACCGCATCTCCCCCACGGTGCAGGCCAGGTCGACTCTCGTAGGCTCCACCTCGGGGGAGATTCCCACGAGGCTGATCGGCCCGGTCGGGCCAGAGTTCGTATCGCTCTCCCCCTCCGGACACCTCCTCGCCGTCGCCCAGTCGGCCACCGACACCGTCGCCGTGTACCGGCTGGGCACCTCTACCCCCGCCAAGGTGACCGTAGTGCACGCCGGTCCCCCGGCCGACCAGGACTTCGCCGTCGCGCTGAGCCGCGACGGCCACCTTCTCGCCGCTGGCGGGACCGGCCACACGCTAAGCGTCTGGCACCTGGGACCGTCCGGCCGCCCGCTCCACAAGGCCGTCTTGCACGGCTTCTCGAGCACCGTCTACGCGGCGGCGTTCTCTCCCGACGGTCGGGTGCTGGCGGCTGCGGGGGCGGACGGCACCCTTCGGCGCTGGGACGTCTCCGACCCCGCCCATCCGGTCCCCTTGGCGGTCCTGCACTCCCCGGGCGGCGTGCCTCTGAAGACCGTCGCCTTCAGCCCTGACGGTCGGCTCCTGGCGGCCGCCGGCGGCAACGGCGTCCTCGCCGTCTGGTCGTCGAGCGGCACCAGCTCCCAGCTAGCCCCAGGGTCCGGCACGGCGACGATCGAGACTCTTGCCTTCAGCCCGGACGGCTCGACGATCGTGACGGGGGGCGACGACCTCGCCCTACGGGTGTGGAACGTCTCGGCCGGCGGGTCGATGCGACCGGCGCGGCCGGCCTTCAGCCCGGCCACCTCACAGCTGTTCAGCGTCGCCTTCAGCCCCCACGGCCGCTTCCTCGCTGTCGGCTCAGCAGACGGGTCGATCCACATCTACGGCACCAGCACCTGGACGCCCGCCGGTGGCTTCGAGGCACCCAACCCGGTCACGAGCGTCGCCTTCGCTCCCGGCGGCAACGACCTCCTCACCGCCGACTCCGGCGGCGTCACCCGGGTGTGGTCCCTGCCCGACCCCGCCACCTACACCGAAGCGGGCCGCGTCTACTACCTCGGCTACGGTGACGGTGGCGCCCGCCTCATAGCGGGCAGCAGCGGGCCACAAGGGGACGCCACCATCTGGGACGTGGAGGGCCCGTTGCGCCTGTCCGACGCCGGCAGCGTGGTGCCCAAGGCAGCTTTCGGGCCCGTCGCCGGCGCCGTAGCCTCGAGCCCCGACGGCAGGATCGTCGCGGTAGCCAACGCCCAGGCTCTGATCCAGATCTACGACACGTCCAACCCCTCGGCCCCGAAAGCGCTCGGCCCGCCGCTCAGCGGCAACAAGCCGTTCATCGAACAGCTGGGCTTCAGCCCCGACGGGCGGACTCTCGCCGCCAGCGACGACAGCGGCCAGGTACGCATGTGGGACGTTTTCGACCCGTCGCATCCGCGTTCCCTGCCGACGCTGACCGGCACCACTGGAGAGGTGCTCGGGTTCGCCTTCAGCAACAACGGGCGGCTCATCGCCACTGCCAGCACCGATGACAAGGTCCGCCTCTACGACATCTCCGATCTGTCCCACCCCGTCCTCGTTGCCACCCTCGGCGGCTTAGA
>JAJZWW010000257.1 GCA_021846485.1 Actinomycetes bacterium | reverse complement strand
AGGGCCGGCGCGCCTCGTCGCCGATCAGCACGACCCGGCCGTCGAAGCCCTCGGCTCGTAAGGTCTCGGCCGCCTTGGCGCCGGCGAGGCTCCCACCGACGATCACGAAGGTCTGGTCGCTCTCCGGCATTGGTCGCCTCCTCCCCTGTGGCCACAGCTTACTCTACTTACGGACAGAACAATCCTGCCAGGTCGATCGGCGCCCGGCCGGGGGCACGCCGGCCTTCGGCAAGGGGGTAGCTTCAGGTGACGTGCCCCCTGGTCATGTCGACGAGGCTCGCCTGGCGCGGGTGCTCTCGGTCAACGTGGGCCGCCCGGCGGAGACGCTCTGGCGGGGCCGGCAGGTGTCCTCGGCGATCTGGAAGTCCCCCGTGGCCGGGCCGGTGAGGGCGCGGGGAGTGAACCTGGCAGGCGACGCACAAGCCGACCGAAAGGCCCACGGCGGTCCCGACAAGGCGGTCTACGCCTACGCCGCGGAGGACCTCGCATGGTGGGGTGGGCCCCTCGCTCCTGGGAGCATGGGCGAGAACCTGACCACCGCAGGCGTGGACCTCTCCCAGGCCGTCGTCGGCGAGCAGTGGCAGGTGGGCGGCGTGCGGTTGCAGGTCAGCCAGCCGCGCATCCCCTGCTACAAGCTCGGCATCCGGGTGGGAGACGACCGCTTCCCTGACCGCTTCGCCGATGCCCGCCGGCACGGGGCCTACTTGCGGATCCTCGCCGAGGGAGAGCTCCAGGCCGGTGATCGGATCGAGATCGTGGCGCGCCCTGCCCACCGGTTCCCGGTGGTCGAGGTGGCCGACATCTTCTACGACCACCACCAGCGCGCCGGCGAGCTCCTCGAGGTGGCGGAGCTCGCTGCTTCCTGGCACCGCTGGGCGCGTCGGGTCCTCGCCGCTGCCGGCGGGCGGCCAGTGCCCGAGAGGTGAGCCTCCCTCCCGGCTGCGGGGCGGCCTTCCGGCAGCCCCGGGCGATCACCTGGTGAGGAAGTCCAGCAGGCCAGTTCCTCCCCTGTAGCTGCTCACGGGGAGGGTGCGCGGCTGGCCGCGGGGCCGGCCCGCCAGACGGCGGCCGCCCCTTCGTAGTCGACGAGGACCACCTCGAGCTCCAAGCCAGACCCCACGTAGTCGAGGCACGCGGCCCGCGCCCGCTCGCAGAGCAGCGCGAGCGGCTAGAGGCACGAGTGCAGCATGCATGCCTCGAGGAAATGCCGGGCGGTAGAGGTGGCGGTGGCCGCCTCGACCACCGGGTGGGGCGCACCGGCCTCGACGGCCAGCGCGGCGAGCAGCGACGTGTCGACCGCGGAGCGGTGGAAGTGGGTCATCATCACGCCGGCGGAGAGCTTGGCCAGCTTGCCGGCCATGCCCACGAACACCACCGAGCGCATCCCTGCCCGGGCGGCGCGTCGCAGCGCGACCCCGGTGAAGTCGCCGACCTCGACCAGGCACACCGGGTCCAGCCCGGGGTGCAGGCGGGCTGCCGCCGCCTCGGAGCGGGCGCCGGTCGCGAGCACCAGCGTGCGCTCCCCCTGGGCGGCGGCCACATCGCGATCTGCTGGACCACCGATGCCCGGTAGGAGGCGGTGGAGAACGGGCGGACGATGCCGGAGGTCCCGAGGATCGAGATGCTCCCGAGGTTGCCGAGGCGGGCGTTGGTCGTCTCGGTGGCCATCTCCTGTCCCCCGGGCACCGAGAAGGTCACCTCGACGGGGTCGAGGCCTACCTCCCCCAGAGCCGCCACGATCATCCGCCTCGGCACCGGGTTGATCGCCGCCGCGCCGATCGCCAGTCCCAGCCCCGCCTTGGTGATCGTCCCGACCCCATCCTGGCACCAGGAGCCCGGTGGGCATCGGCTTCGCCTGCGCCCGGGCACTCGGGCTCCTCGGTGCCCGGGTGGGGGTGTCCTCGACCACCGACCGCATCATCCACCTGCGGCGCGCGGAGCTCGCCGAAGAGTGGATCTAGGCGGGCCGCGGTGGCCAGGTGGCCCACCTGGTCTCCGGCGTCTCCGCGGCGCTCGACCCGCCGGACATTGGACATCAGGTCCGATGGGGGTGGGTGGTCAACGTGGCGTCGGTCTCCGGCCCGGTCGCCGCCTACCCGGGCGACGTCGCCTACGACGCCGCCAAGGCCGGGATGGTGGGGCTCACCCGGGCGGCAGCCGTTGAGCTGGCCGGGCACGGGATCACCGTGAACGCCGTCGCTCCAGGACGGATAGCCACTGCCACCTCCGTGCAGGAGCGGATGGGTGTGCTGCGACGCCGGTCGGACGCTCTGGCACGCGAGCGAGGTGGCCGCCTGTGTGGCCTTCCCGGCCAGGCCCGACGCCAGCTACGTAAGGGCCCGAGCGGCAACTACTTGGACGGCCGAAGGCCGAGAACCGTGTGCTGACACGGCCGAAGTTGGTAACGCCGTCCAAGTAGTTGCCGGAAGGGTCCTAACCGGCCAGGTGGTCGTCGACGGCGGCAACACCGTCGCCGAAGAACGCTCTGGCGACAGCTCGCGAGCAGCGCGGGGCCGCTGTTGACAGACCGGCCTGTCCATCGAGCCACCGACCGGGGACCAGGGCCACCCTCGCAAGGGCAACGGTTCGCATTGTTCGGACGTAGACTAGAACATCCAGAACGGGAGAGGACGGGATGGTCGAGGGCGTGGAGTTGCAACGAGAGGCCAGGGCTCTGGGGGACCCTACGCGTCACCGCCTGTTCCGCTACATCGCTGAGGCACCCGGACCGGTCGGGGTGGCCGAGCTGACCGACTTCGTCCGGCTCAACCACAACGCGGTGCGTCAGCACCTCGCGGCGCTCAAGGACGCCGGGCTCGTCGTCGAGGAGCTCGAGGAGCGCTCCCGCCCCGGCCGGCCCCGACTGCTGTACCGGCTCGCCCCTGAGGTGGCCGGCCGCTGGGGCACCCCGGGCGCGTACGCCTGGCTGGCGGGACTCCTTAGCGAAGCGGTGCGCCGGGGCCTTGAGCCGCGCCAGGTGGGACGCCAGGAGGGTCACCGTCGCGGAGCCGATCTGGCCGGGGCCGGGGAGAGCGTCGACCTGCTGGAGGGTGAGGTCCTGCGTCGCGGGTTCAGGCCTACACGGGTGGACCGGGGTCGCAGGGTGGAGCTGGTCCTCGGTCGTTGTCCTTTCTCCGAGGTGGCGGGCGCCGAGCCCGACACGGTCTGCCAGCTGCACCTGGGACTTGCCGAAGGCCTGGCGGAAGGCCTTGGCGGCCTCGGGGTGGAGGGACTCGTGGCCAAGGATCCCAGGCGGGCCGGGTGCAGCCTCACCCTCCGTCGCGAACCCGCGGGGGCGGCACCCCTGTCCTGAGCCTGGGTTGCTGGCCCGGACCGAAGAGACCAGGGCGCGGCACGTGGCACATTCGGATGTCGGGGGTCCGTGCCCGCTGCCGTGCCCGCTACCGGCGAACGCCCTGGCGTACTGGTCGGAGCGGGTCCGATATTGTTCGATGCCGGGGCTCCCGCTTCGAGCCGCTACCGCCTACCGCGCGGCAAGTGGCTTTCTGGGGGTCCTTCGATGACCGCGGCCACGACGTTGGACCTCACGCCGTTGACCATGACGTAGAAGTGGTTGGTGGCCTCGATCCCGGAGACCCGGAACATCCAGCCGCCGTTGCCGAAGGTCTCCGGAGCGGCCACGTGCAACGCCTTCTGCACGAGGCTGTGCGCACCGGCGTACTCGTCGAAGAGGTGGATCGTCGGTCAGGGGCGTTGGTCGTGACCCGGATGGTCACCGCACCCGGCCCCTGAGGCCGAGCTCTTGCGAGCTGAAACTGCAGGTCATGGGCGGTGTCGCACCTGCAGGAATAGTCTCCTCCCGTGCTCCTCCCAATGGCCACGGGCACGCGGCGGCCGGTCCCGGACGTCGCCGTCTTCGGCCTGCAGCGCCGAGCGGGGGAGCGTCACCAGCGCCCGTGGATCGTGCGGTGGGCGGTCTGTCGTCGTCAGCGCAGCCGTTCGTTCCTGACGCGGGCTGAGGCGGACCGCCACCGTGCGGCGCTCCTCCTGGTGGTCCAGCGGGGCGAGCCCTTCGACGAGGCGAACGGCGAGCCGGCGACCTGGCAGCCGCTCCCGACGACCTCCGTGCGCACCACTGGGCGCGCCGGTGGCTGGCCGAGCAGTGGCCGGAGTGGACTCTTCGTACACGGGGCGCTCACCCGCCGGTTGCCGCTCCTGGTCGACCCCTCCGCGCTCCCGCCACCGACGCTGCGACGGCACCTTACCGCCACCCTGTCGCCTGCCCCAGGCGCCGGCGGCGACCAGGCCCACCGGATCGCCTGGTTCCACGACGCCGGGCGGGCGGCTGGGGTGGACGTCGCGCACCTGGCGCTGTTCCCGATGCCCAACACCGCGGACCCGGCCGGGATGGCCGGCGAGGCGGACCTCGTCTGGGTCGGCGGCGGTAGCGTCGCCAACCTGCTCGCCGTGTGGCGCCTGCACGGCCTCGACGGGATCTTCGCCGATCTGTGGCGCCGCGGCGTCGTCCTCGGAGGGGTCTCGGCCGGGTCGATCTGCTGGCACGTAGGGGGCACGACCGACTCGTTCGGCACCGAGCTGCGCGCGGTTACCGGCGGGCTCGGCCTCCTGCCGTACTCCAACGGCGTGCACTACGACTCCGAGGAGCAGCGCCGGCCGCTGTTCCAGCGGTTCGTCGGCTCGGGGGCGATCTCCGACGGCTACGCCACCGACGACGGCGTCGGGCTGGTGTACCGGGGACGGAGCTGGCCGACGCGGTCAGCGAGGTGCCTGGCAAGGCCGCCTACAGGGTGGTCCGCGCAGGCGGGGCCGCCGTCGAGGAGCGCATAGAGGCGCGGCTGCTCCCCGGGGCCGGCTGAGCGACCGGGCCGGGGCTCCCCCTCCGGCGCCCCGGCTCGGTTCCCCGTCCCTCGCTCCGGGTCTAGCGTGGCGGCGGTGATCCGCAACGTTGTGACCGTCAAGCTCCGCCCGGATGCCGACGCCGGGCGGGTCGAGGAGCTGATCGAGGCGTTCCGGCAGATGGACTGCCCCGGCACCCTCTCCTACAGCGTCGGGCGGGACGCCGGCATGCGGGAGGGCAACTGGTCGCTGGCGATAGTCGCCGACTTCACCGACGCCGAGGCCTACCGGGCCTACGACGCCGACGGGGAGCACAACCGGCTGCGGGGAGAGCTCGCGCCCCTTGCCGAGGCGATCAGCCGGGTCCAGCTCGACCTGCCGGGCTGACGGGCCGGCGCGGCGGGGCCGCAGCGCGG
>JAJZWW010000256.1:3646-5255 GCA_021846485.1 Actinomycetes bacterium | reverse complement strand
GGCAGGACCACGGGCAGCCGAGGTGATCATGACCCGGCCTGCCCTCGATGAGCTGTTCGGACCGGGGGCCCTCCCCGGCCCGGTACCCGGCCTGCGAGTCGTCGACGGCCCAGATGCCGTGCTCGCGTCCCTGGAGCGCATGGTGCTGTCCCGCACCCGCCAGCTGACCGAGGACGATGTCCCCGACGTCGTCGCCTACCGCCAGGCCAACCCGTGGGAGCCGGTGCCGATGGTCCTTGCTGTCATCGACGAGGTGCCCGGCGCCGACGCCGGCCGGTGGGCGGCGACGGTGGCCGCCGGGCCGCGGCTGGGGTTCGCCGTGTTCACCTGTGACCCGCACGCCGCGATGCCGGCGCGTCTGGTGATGGGCGCCGACCGGGTGGTGAGCACGGGGGTGCCCGGCGAACTGGCCGCTCGCCTCATCGGCGCGGAGCTGTTCGGTCTCCGCGCCGATGAGGCGGCCGACGTGGTAGCCACCCTGGCCGAGACCGAAGAGCGCCCCGACAGCACCGACGACGACGACACCGCCGGCATCACCGGGCCCGAGGAGACCGCGTGGCCGCGGCCCGTCTCGTCGGCAGAGGTCACCCCTGCCGATCCCTCCACGCCGCTTCACGTTGTGCCGGCCAGCGATGTCCTGCCGATTGAGCCACCCGAACCCCCGACCCCGCCGGAGACGGCGCCGGTCAGGGTCACCGTGTTCGGTCCCTACGAGATCGCCGTCGATGGCGAGGTGGTCTCCAAGGGGCTGCGCAGCGTGGCCAAGGAGCTGTTGGCCTGGCTGTGCCTGCGTCCCGAAGGGGCGAGCGTCGAGGCGGCGGTCGAGGCCCTGTGGCCCGACACCGAGCGCAGCCAGGTCCACAAGCAGTTCTGGCAGGCGGCCACCAACCTGCGGACCCGCCTGGGGGCGGCGGGCGACCCCGGCACCAAGGTGCTGGTCCAATCGGGCGACGTCTACCGCCTCGACCCTGCTGCGCTCGCCTGCGACCTGTGGGTGTTCCAGGACGCCCTCGGTGTGGCGGCACGGGCCGAGGACGACCGGGTCGCCCGGGTGGCCCTGCGCCGGGCCGTCGACACCTACCGGGGCGAGCTGCTGGCCGGCACCGACTACCCCTGGGTGGAGCCCGTCCGCCAGGACCTCCACCGCCGGGCCCTCGATGCCCACCTGCGCCTGGCCGACCTTGAGGACCGCCTCGGCAATCCCGACGCGGCCGACGCCACCTTGCACCGGGCCATCGACATCAACCGCTACGCCGAGGAGCCCTACCGCCGGCTCATGACCCTCCAGGCCGAGCGCGGCCGTCTCGACGCCGTTGCCGACACCTGGCGGCTCCTCCAGAGTCGACTGGACGAGATCGACGTCGACCCCGAGCCCGCCACCGTGCGCCTCCACCGCTCGCTGACCGCCCCGGAGGACTCCCCGGCCGAGCGCGCTCGGCGCGCCCGGCTGCCCTTATGACCCTCGCCGAGCTCGCAGCCGGCCTTGGTGCCGGCCGCCAACGCGCCGCCGCAGCTGCGGCCGTGCCGGCGGTCGAGGCGATCCTCGTCTGGCGGATCGGCTGGTCAGTCACGCTGGCCGCCTTCGTGTACCTGGGGGTGCTTGGGGTGG
>JAJZWW010000256.1:0-3636 GCA_021846485.1 Actinomycetes bacterium | reverse complement strand
TCTCGGTCATCGACCTGCGCACCCACCGCCTCCCCAACTGGATCGTCCTGCCGTCCTATCCGGTGGTCGTTGCGCTCATGGCGCTAGCCGCGGGCATGGAGGGGCGCTGGTGGCCGCTCGGGCGCGCTGCGCTCGCCATGGCGTTGGTGACGGGCTTCTACCTCGTCCTCGGGCTCGCTTTCGAGCACGGCCTCGGCCTCGGCGACGTCAAGCTCGGGGGTCTCCTCGCCCTCGGGCTCGGCTGGTTGGGCTGGCCGGTGCTCACGACCGGCGTGCTCGTCGGCTGGGCCCTGGCCGCCCTGGCGCTCCTCGCCCGCCACGCCACCAGGCTGGCCAGACGCGGTCGCCCGATCGCCCTCGGACCCTGGCTCTGCTTCGGGGCGCTGGTGGCGATCGGGCTGCGGTAGGGAGCCATCCCGGGCCGTGCCGGGCTGGGCCGGGACTCCTTGAGATCGTGGCTCGCACGAGGTAGTTCGCCTGGAACGGCACGATGAACAGGGAGGCGCGGCGATGGCAGCGAACGCAGAACAGGGACTGGCCGTGGAAACGGTGGTCCGGGACCGCAAATGGGGCGGTCGGTACACCGGGATCGTCGTGCGCACCGAGGGCCGCTCGGTCGTCGCCGCCGGCACGGGACGCCCGTCGAGGACGAGCTGGACGCCGACCAGGTCGAGATCTGGGCCGACGTGCGCGACGAGCTGCGTCGCTGGCGGGGCGGGATCGGGATCATTGCCGCCACCGGCACGCTCCACGTCCGGGATCTCGTACAGCGCCCATAGGGCAAGAAGCCGGGGGCGTCTGAGAGTGACGGCCGGCTTGCATTCCCCCCACGACGGAGGTCTCCTCCCTCTCACTGCGAACGGACCGAAAGGAGCCGCGATGCATCGCGTCGCCATCTACGCCAGAGAGGACCCGGCTGCACACGCCCGAGGGCGCCTCGACGCTCAGGCCGCCGAAGTCGCGGCCTTCGTAAGTCGCCGGCACGGGTGGCACGTCGCAACCTACGCCGACGTGAGCCTCGGCACGACGCTGGAACGCCCCGGATTGGCCCAGCTCGTGGCGTATGCCCGGGCCGGCTGGTTCGACGTCGTCGTGGTGGAACGGCGCGAACGGGTGGCCCCCGACCCCCTCGCCCGCCGCCTGGTCCGTGACCAGCTGGGCGCCGTCGGCGTATCCGTGGTTGTGATGCGCCCGCCAGCCCGCGCCCGCCTTGGGCGCATCGTCGCCATCTTGGCCCTGGCCGAACTGGTCGAGGATCAGTAGGCCCCTCTTCGTTACCTCGAGGGGACTTGTGACCCAGATGATCGTTACTCCTGCTCGGCCTGTTCAGCTACCCGACTGAAGTACGGGATCGCTCGCAGTCGGACCCAGGGCCGGTACTGGAGGTTTTGGAGGATGCACTCCAGGGGCGCGAGGCCACGGATGAGGTTGCCGAGATGGTCCGCCTCGGTCCCCGACGTCTTGCCGACGAGGGTCCGCTGAATCTCACGCACCTGCTCAGCTTTGGTCTGGTTGAAGAAGACCCGGGTCGCGGTGGATCCAGCGATGCTGTCGGGAAGGTCCCGGGGGAACTGGGTGGCGATCACGACGCCGAGGCCGAAGGCACGGCCTTCGCGCATGAGCGGTTCGAGGAACGGCGACTGCACTAGCCGCCACGCCTCGTCCAGAACGAGGAGGCGCTCTAGGCGGTGCGGGTGCTCCCGGCGGATAAGGAAGCTGTAGAGCGCCATAAGGAAGAACTCGGCGACGGCGTTCTTCACCTGGTCGCCGGGCAGCTGGCTGAGCCGGATGACCGTGGGCTGGGCAAGCAGGTCGTTGAGCGTGCTTGCTGCGTCGCCGAGGCTGAACAGCCCGAGATCGAAGACGGGAGAGAGGCGGCCGAGGAGTTGGGTCGCCTCCTCCCGGACCAGGACGTCTCGGATGGCCTCGAAGGGGAGGTACCGCTGATCGGGTTCCGGCGTGAACGGCTTGAATCCGATACCGGCGATCTCGTACGTCTCCTTCATGGCCTCACGCAGCTGGAACGCCTGTTGGTCACCGAGCTTGTAGATGCGCTGCAGCATGTTTCCGAGTTCGTGGACGTGGGAGATCGGGTTGGCCCGGCCCGTTTCCGGGTCGATGGGCGGCACCATGGGGTTGAAGGGCAGACTCCCGTACGTCGCGTCGTGGACGGTGAACCCTTCGCGTTGGGCGAAGTCCGCCTTCGAGTAGTCGTCTTTGAAGTCGAGGATGAGCGCCGGAACCCCCCGTGGTAAGAAATCGTGCAGGATCGCCTTCACCGCTTGGGTCTTGCCGCTTCCCGTCTCTCCGGAGATCGAGATGTGAGGGTTGCTGAGCGGTTGATCGGGGCTTTGCGGGTCGAACCACACGTCGCGCGGATGTCCACTGGCCGATGACGTCCCCAGCAGGACGCGACTGTGGCGGGGTACCTCGGGAAGGCTTGGATCGGGGGGCCGCCGGGACGGAGCGGGGGGCGCGATGGCGGGGCCGGCACCCTTCCCGCCTCCTGATCCCGAAGATGGTGCTCCGCCGGTCGGCTTGTCATCTGCGGGTGGTTCGGGCTGCGGGGGTTCGGGCGGGGGGGTCATGGCTGCTTCCAGGGAGGTGACGCCGTCCTCATTGAGGTTGATGATCGCGACAGGAACGAGATGATCGCCGTCGGCGGCAGACACGTTGCGCAATGGTTCGAGACTTGCCGGCGAAGTGCCGAGATGTACCTCGATCAGCGCGCACCTGAGATCGACGTCGGGGGTGCCATCGAAGAGTTGCTCGGAGCGCTTCGCCCACCGCTGCTTCGTGTCGTTGGGGTACACCGCCTTGGACAGCTCCCGGTACAGGTGTTCGCGGAGGATCTCCCGACGCGAGGGCGTCACGAGAAGGTCCGGGTAACCGGGATCGAAGACCTGCCGCAGGATGCGATGGGTGGAGAGCATTTGCGTGATGGCTGGGCCCGAGACCTGCCCGGCGTTGATGGCATACTCCGACGTCGTGTCTTGGCGGGTCTTGACCTCGACGACGGTGATGCCGAAGCGGTCGTCAGCTCCGTCGATGACCAGAAGGTCCGCGCGGTAGGGGTCGTCGGCCAGGTGCAGCCATCGCCGTGCCTGTCCGCTGTCGAGACTGAGGATGATGCGTTCGTGTCCCTCGGGCGTCATGGCCCGCAAGGACTGCACGGCGACGAGCAGGCCGAGAAGTCCCCGGACGTGAGGCTGTACGACCTCGCCCGAGCGACCGGGACGCAAGGTCAAGAGGCCGGCGTCGAGAAGATCACTCAGTTCCCTCAGAAGAACGTCGAGTTGATCATCGGTGACGAAGGTGTTGAACTGTCTCAGGACCTCCCGGAGGCTCCGGCGGAACGCTGCGGGGGACCGCGTGAACGCGACGACGTCGCGAGTGCCTTCGCGGTCGGTGAGGACACGGAGCGCCCCGACATCGAGATCGCGGTCAACGTGGCCGTCAGCCACGACGTACCAGGGCACCAGCTTTGCCGCCTCGGTGAACTGTCTCTCCAACGCCGTCGTCTGGTGCATCGTCTGGTAGGAGACGATCTTCTTGCCGATCGCCAGGCCGGCAAGCGAGCTGTACTCAGCGAGAATGCCGCCGAGGGCCGGCTCCAGATCGAGGCTATGAGATCGG
>JAJZWW010000255.1 GCA_021846485.1 Actinomycetes bacterium | reverse complement strand
TCAGGCCCGAGCTGTCCATTGGGGGAGACGTGGCGGTAGAGGGTCTGGCGGGTGATCCCGAGCTCTGTGCACAGCTCGGCGACCTTGGTATCGGCCTTACCCATCGATGCGGCGGCGAGGCGGAGCTTGGCCGGCGTCATCTTGTACGGGCGGCCGCCCTTGCGGCCCCGGGCCCGAGCGGAGGCCAGGCCCGCCACGGTCCGCTCGGAGATGAGCTCTCGTTCGAACTCGGCCAGGGCAGCGAAGATCCCGAAGACGAGCTTGCCCGCCGCGGTGGTGGTGTCGATGGCGGCCCCCTGGCCGGTGAGCACCTTGAGGCCCACGCCCCGGGCGGTGAGGTCGTGCACGGTGTTGACCAGGTGGTGCAGGTTGCGGCCGAGCCGGTCGAGCTTCCACACCACCAGGGTGTCGGACTCGCGAAGCGCCTTCAAGCAGGAGGCGAGGCCGGGCCGCTCGTCGGAGCGTCCCGAGGCGCGGTCCTCGTATAGCCGGTCGGGGTCTACCCCGGCGGCCGCAAGCGCGTCACGCTGGAGGTCGAGGGTCTGGGACCCGTCCGCCTTGGACACCCGCATGTAGCCGACCAACATGTCGCTCCTTGTCACCCATACGGTCGATTACGTGACACTGTTCGTCGGCGCTCGAACGAGCCGCACGGCTGTCATGTAACCCGTCACCCATTCTAGGTCATCCGAACGGTACCGTCGGATGGTTCTGTGACAGGTGGGCGGTAGGGATGCCGAGCCCGGCGAAGGTGGCGAGAATCTGCTCAGGGGGTTCCCGGCAGCCGCAGCGCAGGAAGTTGTAGAGGGCCCGGGCCTCGCCGGGTTGGGTTCTTGCTGTCGCAACGACTTCTTGCAGGGCAGCCCGCACCATTGCCCACCAGTCGGTGGGCTCCTCGTCCTTCGAAGGCCTACGGTCCTCGACAGCGGGGGCGGAGACGAAGAGCCCGGCGTCGGCGCCTGCGGCGGTGACGGTCCCGTTCTCGAGGAGCTGGATCGCCTCGGCGGCGGCTTCGAGCATCTGGCTTTGGAGCGCCCAGGGGCAGTGCTCGAAGGGACGCCAGCGCCCTTGGGCTGCTCGGAGGGGATGCCCGCAGGCGGCCCAGATCCGGCGCAGGTCGACGGCGCGCGATCTCCAACAGGAGATTGGCGTGGCGACCTCGTCGAGGACGGTGCGCACGAGACGGAACCACCCTGCGGCGTCGACGGTGCCGCAGGGAAGGTCGACTTGGCCCGTAGCCAGGGCCTGCCCGCTGCGCCGGTCCATGGCCAGGACCGCTTCGCTAACGGCGCGTTCGGGGGTCTCGTCGCCGGTCCAGGCGGGGTGGCCGCCGGGGAAGCCGATACATGCTTCGAGCGCGCAGCGGTGGTGCGGGCAGGACAGCTGCAGCGGGAAGCGCCACCCGAGCAGCATCCCCTCGACGGTGGGGTCCGCGCAGCGGGGACAGGCTCGCTGCAGCGGGTACCGGGGCATCCAAGCTCGCCACGGTCCGGCGGGTTGCTTCGATCTCTTGCCGGCCTCGAGCAGGACCGAGCAGCTGCGCACGTAGGTGTCGAAGGCGCCGGGTGATGCTTCGGGGCTGTCGGCTTCGGCGCTGTCGGCCGGCCCAGGCGCCCATCCGGCAAGGCTCATCTGGCGCAGGCGGCACACCTCGACGCCGGTCCGTTCGGCCACGATGTCGAGGAGCGCCGGGGGTGGGTCGAGGTCCAGGCCGTCCGCGACCTTGGGGTCGAGCCCGAGGCCGTGCTCGACGAGCTCGGCGACGCTCATCTGGTAGCACGCGCCGATGCGGTGCAGCCACGACGAGAGCACCTCGCTGTCGACGGGAGCGGGGTGCGCCGGCCAGCGGGCCGGTGGCGTCACGACAGCTCCCGCTCGAACTGCCGGCGTCGCTCGCTGGGACCGGTGTAGGCGGCCAGGGTCAAGGACCGGTGGTTGATGGCCTCCTCGCCGCTGTCGACGGCGGCCACGGCGGCTTCTGTCAACAGCCTGGTCAGCTCTCCGATCGTGCCCTCGCTGCGCGCCAGCAGGTAGCGGGACATGTCGGGGTCGGCTATGGGCGACGGGTTGCGCAGCGGGAACGAGGAGGCGAAGCTGGCCAGCAGGGAGAGAACCTCTGGGCCTTCGGCCCACAGCGGCAGCGTCAGGGGCTCGAAACGGTTCTCCAGCTGGTCGTCGGAGCGGATGGCCAGGTAGGCGTCTTTGGTCCCGACGCCGGCGAGGGGGACGCGCAGCTCGTTGCCGAGGAAGCGCAACAGGTTCAAGAACTCGCGGCGGGCGGCGTCCCGGCCGGCCAGCACGTTGTGGAGCTCGTCGATGACCAGCATCCGTACCCCGACCCTGCGCAGCAGGCCGAGCGCCGAGCGTTCCAGCTCGCCCACCCGCTGACGGGGCCGCAGCGGGGCGCCGAGCGCGCCCAGCAGGCCCGCGTAGAAGCGCGGCACCGAGGGATCGGAGGGCATCTGCACCACGAGCACCGGGACCTGCTCCTCGTCGGGGCCCGATGTCGGAAGATGCCGGCGGCGGAACTTCTCGATGATCATCGACTTGCCGTTGTTGGTCGGCCCGACCAGCAACAAGTTGGGCATGCGCTGCTTGGTTGGCCACTCGTAGAGGGCCTCCAGGCGGGCGAGCGCTTCGAGAGCCCGTGGGTAGCCGATCCAGCGGTCGGAGCGGATCCGTTGCAGGCGCTCCTCGGCCGGCAGGCGGGCGACGCTCTGGGCGCTGGGATGGAGGTGGCCCAGGTCGACGAAGGGGTACTCCTCGGCGCTCACCACTGCTCGATGTCATCGAAGGGCGAGGCTGGAACTGGTGTTCGCCCACCGCGGTCGTCGCCGGGCGGGTCCGGCGGGGGGAGCGGCGCTGCCGGACGGCCCGCGACGGCGAGGTGCCGGCGTCGCTCCTGATCGCGCCGGCTCTTTCGTGTCGCCTTCTGCGCCGCCGCAGCGATGCCGCGCATCTGCTCGATCATCGCGAACAGCGCCTGCTCGTCGACCTGGTCGCGTCCTTGCTGGCGGAGCCGGGCCAGCGCCTGGCGGTGCTCCCACAGCGTCACCGGCGGGCGGGTGAGGGTGCGGTACGGGACCTCCACGTACTCCTGGCCGTCGGGGTCGAGCACCCACACCCGGCTGATGTCACGGGGATCGCGTCGGATCACGAACTTGCCCAGCCGCTCCCGCCGGGCGATCCACGGCTTGAGCGCGTTGGCGAAGTACTGGACGTGGTCGATGACGAACCCGGTGCGCGTCAAGCTGCGGCGCACGACCGGCAAGAAGTCCACCAGGAACGCCGTGGGGCTGGTCACCACTCGCGGGGCGCCGAACTCGGCGACACCGGCCGCCCAGCGACGCGCCGGCGTCTGGCCGAGGCCGGCATGCACGCTGGCGTGGTAGCTGGCCACCGCCAGGGCCAGCCAGCGCTCCAACTCGCGAAGCGTCAACGCCGCCCTCCCCTCGGCGTCGTAGCCGGCCCGCTCGGCGGGAGCGGAGAAGGTCGTGCCGGGCAGCTCGTGCACCATGCCCATCGCGGTCCCGATGACCCGCTCCACGATCCCCCCGTAGTAGGGTTGTCCCTGTGGGCGGTAGGCGAGGGTGATCCCGTGCTGCTCACAGCCGCGGCGCAGCGCCTCGCTCTTGAACTCAGCAGCGTTGTCCAGGTACAGCTGCGATGGCTTGCCGCTCATCGGCCAATCCACCTCCAGGCCCAGGCCGTCAAGCCAGGGGCGCTTGTCGCAGCACACCTGCGCCAGGCACAGCCCGACCGACACCGCAGAAGGAGCCTCCAAGGTCACCACCATGCCGACCAGGCAGCGGCTCGCCACGTCGATCGCCGCCGTCAGGTACGGACGGCCAATCGGCAACCGGTCACGCTCGTCGACCACGATCACGTCGATCACCGTGTGGTCGACCTGGACCTGCTCCAAGAGCGCCCTCACCTCCGGTGGGGCGCCGCCCGCCGCCCGCAAGCTGCGAGCAGCATCGCTGCCCTCCCTGGCCTGCGCCACCGCAGCCGGATGCAGCCGGGCGATCCTGGCGGCCAGCGTGTTTCGCGCCGGCGCCACCAGGCCCCGGCTCTTGCAAGTCCGCACCACGTCGCCATGCACAACCGCCAGGGTCGGCCGTTGCCGGCTCATGTAGCGCTTGGTGAGCACCTCGCGGATCACTACCTCGACCGCTTCTGGCAGGCGCCCGGCGCCCCGGCCGCCACTGGAGCGCCCAACAGCCAGATCAGTGACCAGCCCCGAGCCCTGCCGCCACCGCTTCACCAGCACGTACACCTGCCGTCGCGACAACCCGAGCTGCTCACCCGCCTCATCAGCAGCGTCATGGGGCACCGACCCCCTCGCCGCCAACGGCCCGATCACCTCCGCCCGGCGCCGTGCCTCCTCCCACGCCGTGTCAGACAAGGACAACACGCCCCGCTCCGCCACCGTCGCCGTGTTCGCGCCCACCGGCACACCACCCCCGCCTTGCCGATCACCGGCCACGCACGAGGATAGTGCACACGGCTCCTGACAAACCGTCGCTTCGTGCAGCCCACTACTGCCGCCCGGCGGTCAGAAGCCGACTGCACGCCGCCGTTGTCTCATCGTGAGTCAGTGCAGCCGACTCCTGAAACTGACACCAGTCGCGGACGATGCCTGACGTCCAGTTGGGCTACACCCCAAGCTGACACTCCCCAAGCGTCTAGTGTGCCCTTGACGCACCCGCCAAGGTGGGGATAGACTAAGGTGTGAAACGACGGGAGATCGTGAAACGGATCGCCGCCGTGGCCAAGGCCAGTGGTGTCACATGGGAAGTGCAGCGCGAAGGTGCCAACCACACGGTCTACCGCCTCGGCGCCACCATGATCCCGGTGCCTCGTCATGTCGAGATCGGCCCTGGGCTGAGCGAGGACATCTTCGAGCAGTGCGAGCCCGAACTGGGTGAAAGGTGGTGGAAGTGATGGCAAACTATCGGGCCACGGTGGCCCGCGACGGTCGGTTCTGGCTCGTTCGCGTCGAGGGGGTCGGCTCGACCCAGGCGCGTCACCTGCGTGAGTTGGACACCATGGCGAAGGATCTCATCGCGCTGATGACCAACGACAACCCAGAGGAGGTCGTCGTCGACTATGACATCCGTCTTCCTGCCGAGGTCGCCGAGCATCTCCGGCGTTCCGAGGAGCTACGGGCGGCCTCGGCAGAGGCGCAGGCGGCGGCCGCCGCCGAGGTTCGTAGTGCCGCGAGGCAGTTGCGTGAGCAAGGCGTGGCGCTGCGTGACG
>JAJZWW010000254.1 GCA_021846485.1 Actinomycetes bacterium | reverse complement strand
CCCGAGAAGCGCTCGAGGCGTACCTGCCGTGGCTGGCGGCCAGAGGGCTGGGGGGCTCCACCCGCCTGGATGACTTGGTGAACCTGCGCACCTTCTTGGAGCACTGCCGGCGTCACGCCTGGCTGGCCGGCCTGCCGCCCACTGCCACTCTCTACAGCGAGGACTTCCCGGCCAGGGTGGAGCCGCTTCCCCGCTTCGTCGACGAGTTCGTCATGGCCCAGCTCGAGTCTGCGGACAACCTTGCCTGTCTTCGCAGCCCGACGCTGGCCAACCTGGTCGTGGTGCTGATCGAGACCGGGCTGCGCATCGGTGACGCCACCGCCTTGCCCTTCGACGCAGCGGTGACCGACAGCGTGGGCTGGCCCTGCCTGCGGTTCTTGAACTCGAAGATGGCCGCCGAGCAGCTCATCCCCTTGAGCGCCAAGGCCGCCGCCGCCATCTCCGCGCAACAGGATCATCTGCTCGCACGCTGCGGCGAGGAGGCCCCACCGCTGCTGTTCCCCCGCCGCCACGCCAACCCGGACCGAACCAAGCCGTTCACGATCGCCTCGGTGCAGCGGCTCCTGCGGCGCTGGCAGGCCGACATCGGCCTGCACGACCAGACCGGTCAGCCCATCCGGGTCACCCCACACCAGTTCCGGCACACCCTCGGCACAAGGATGATCAACCAGGGTGTCCCCCAACACGTCGTGCAGAAACTGCTGGGGCATGCCTCCCCGGAAATGACCGCTACCTACGCCCACATGCACGACTCCACCGTCAGGGAGGCGTTCGATCTGTACTGCCAGTCCCGGGTGAACATCGCCGGCGAGGCGCTGCCCTACGACGCCGGGGCACCCACTGCGGGAGCGGAGTGGATCAAGCACCACTTGGCGCGCATCGCCGACGCCCTGCCCAACGGCTTTTGCGGACGGCCGCCGCAACAGGAATGCCCTCACCCCAACGCCTGCCTCACCTGCCCGGACTTCCAGACCACGCCCGAGCACCTGCCGGTCCATCGCCAGCAGCTCGACGCCACCCGCCGTCTGATCGCCACAGCCGACGCCAACGGGCAGTTCCGCCTCGTCGCCAACCACCGCAAGGTCGAGACCAACCTGGAGAAGATCATCCCAGCCCTCGAAGCCCTCGAAGCATCGGGAGACCACGGCCATGCGAGCTGACAACTCCGCGCCCCTCGTGGCTGCCGCCCACGCCCGCCGGGATGCCACGATCCGCCGGGCACGGGAGGCGCTCCGCCATCTCGACGACACCGGCCAGCCCGTGACCTTCGCCGCCGTGGCCGACGCCGCCTCGGTGTCGCGGGCCTGGCTCTACCGCGACGTCACCATGCGCGCCGAGATTGAACGCCTCCGGGCCCGAGCACGGCCATACCGGCCATCCCTACCCGTCGCCCAGCGGGCGTCCACTGAGTCACTCCAACGGCGGCTCGAAGCGGCCAGCGAAGAGATCACCGTCCTACGCGAAGAGAACTGTCTCCTGCGGGGGCAGCTTGCTCGGGACCTCGGCGAGCAGCGATCGGCGCGCGCCGGCAACCGATCATGACCGTGACAAACCACGCCCAAGCCACGCCTGGCCTCGTCATCGACATGTCCACAACGCAGAAACCCTTGCGCTGCACGGCTCTTCCGTCCCGCGCTATAGCTAACCTGCTCGCCGTGGTAGTTGGTAGCCGGGACGCCGTCGGTGGTGAGGAAGGTGAACAGGTGCGGTGCCTGGTTGGCGAGGTGGCCGAGCAGGCGACGGTTCTCGTCGCATCCCGGCGGTCGTTGACACAACTGGTCGAGGCGGGCGCTGCAGGTAGCGGCGGCTTCGGCTCGCTCGGTAGGGGTCGGCAACTCCCGGGCGGCCAGGGCGTCGACGATGATCGCTTTGGCGGCGGCGGGGATCGCCCGATGCTGGCGAGGCAGGTCGGCTTCCATCTCCCGGCATCGCCTGGCGATGTGCGCGGCGCAGGACTGGTGGGTGGCCGCCTCGTAGTGGTTGTAGACGACATAGCCGTCGCGGACCAGCACCCCGGAGTAGTCGGCGTCGATCCGCTCGGTGGCCTGGGCGAAGCCGCGCCCGTCGGCCACCCAGGCGACGGTGACCTCGTCGTTGGCGGCCACCCACAGCCAGTTCCCCCGGCCCCCGACACGCCACCCGCTCTCGTCCATCGTGATCGTCGGCGAGTTGTTGGCGGCCTTGACCAGCTCGGCGTGCACCGGGACCAGTTCGGTCGATGCTGCTCTCGCCGAGAAGCGGCAGATCGCCCCGGCGGTCACCTTCACGCCCAGGTGAGCGAGGACCTCGCTGACCTTGGTGAAACTCAACCCCATCCGGTAGTGCAGCCACATGCCCCACGCCTTGAGGGCCGGGCCGAGCTGGCTGCCGGCCGCGCCGAGCGCGTCGGAGGTCTGCTCGGGATGGTGTCCCTGCACCCGGCGCTTGCAGTCCCGGCACCGCCCGATCGGCACCTTGAACCGGGTCAGGGTCGGGCGCAGTTCCGGCACATCCAGCTGGAACTGCACGGCGTCACGCTCGTGATCGTCCACCCCGCCGCAATCAGGACAGCACCCGGGAAGCTCCGCCTCCAGCGTGCGGTCCGGCTCGCGCTCGGGCACCCGTCGATGCCCGTGACGGCCATGCGCCTCACCCGACTTGCGGCCCGCACGCTTCGGTTCCGGCTTCGGGTCCCCCTTCGAGAACGGGGCCGCCTGGCGCTTCCCCGCCCGACGCTGCTCCTCCAAGGATCGAGTCAGCTCGTCGATCCGGTCCTGCTGGTGGAGGATAAAGCTGTCCTTGCGGGCGATCTCCGCATCCCGGGCCGCCAGCCGCTTCTCCAGACGCGCCACGCTCGCTTTCAGCCCGGCGATCCTCGCCTCCAGGTTGTCCGCTTCGCCACGTGCCACAACATCAGCCGATCGCTCGGCTCCGCCCGCTACATGGCTACCGCACCCAGCCCCTCAGATGGTGGACCCGGTAACCAAGTACGACCTGACCCGAGGCACCGGGGTCCTGCCTCTTCCTGTCCAGACAGGGCCGGCATTCCAGCTCTCATGCGAGAGCGTGCGGCTGATGGTCGAGGAGGTGGCTCAGCCGTGCAGCGCTCAGTCAGACTCGGGGTTTCGCCCCGCGGAGATCGCCTGTGCTTCATGTGGGGGTTGACAAGGGTCGCGCGGGGTCGCCCGGTCAGGCGTGCGTGCGTGCTTGGGTCGCGCTTGCCAGGTCTTGGCCGATTGAGAATCCTCTCCGGGTCATGTCGCCCCATCCGCTTCGTCGTCGTAGTGCGCTCAGCGTGCCGCGGAGCTGCCAGAACACGCTGAGCTGGCGGTAGCCCAGCGGTTCGAGAAGTGCCCAGCAGAGCAGATAGAGGCGATCAGCGAACGCCAGGTAACGGCGGTAGGTGAGGTCATCGAGGACGAGCACGCCGAAGCTGAAGAGGAGTCCCCAGCCGTAGACGGCGAGGAAGAACAGCAAGGCGACCTGGAGGTTGACCAGCCCGAGGCTGAAGCCGACCACGAGGCCGGCCGTGCCGATCGCCTCGATGATCGGCCCGAGCGCTTCGACGAGGACGAAGTAGGGGATCACGAGGATCCCGAGCGTGCCGTAACGCGGGTTGCCGATCAGTCGCCGATGTCGCCAGAGGACCTCGAGCAGCCCTCGTTGCCATCGGTCGCGCTGGCGGCCGAGGACTCGCAGCGACTCGGGCGCCTCGGTCCAGGCGACTGGTTCGGGGACGAACACGACCCGGCTCGCTGCTCGCCGCTCGATCCCGTCGCGGCGCAGGCGCACGACGAGCTCCATGTCCTCGCCGACGGTGCCGAGCTGGTAGCCGCCGATCGCCCGCAGCGCGTCGCGGCGGAACAGTCCGAACGCCCCGGAGATGATGAGATTGCCTCCAAGGCGGTTCCAGCCGAGCCGGCCGAAGAGGAACGCCCGGAGGTACTCGACGGCCTGGATGCCAGGCAACGGCCGGCGCGGCGATCGGGGCGTGACGACGCGTCCGGATCGCACGATCGAGCCGTTGGCGACGCGGATCGTGCCGCCCGAGGCGACGACGTCGTCGCTGGCGAGAAAGGGTTGGACGATTCGCAGGAGGGCGTCGGGTTCGAGGATCGTGTCGGCGTCGATGTTGCAGACGAGCTCGCCGGTGGCAACGTTGAGCCCGGCGTTTAGGGCGTCGGCTTTCCCGCCGTTCTCCTTGTCGACGACGACGAGCCCGGCATGGAGCTGGGAGCGGTAGAGGGCTCGCACGGCCTCGGTGGGCACGACGCGGCGGTAGATGGGGTGGATCGCCCGCAACGCGAACCGGGCGGCGAGGACCCCGAGGGTCGCATCGGTCGAGCCGTCGTCGATGACGACTACTTCGAGGTTGGGGTACTCCAAGGTGAGCAGCGCTTGGACGCTCGCTTCGATCGTCGCGGCCTCGTTGTGTGCCGGCACGAGGACACTCACCCGGGGAAGCACCGGCGATCCGAGCAGCCAGCGGAAGTCCGCCTCGACGTTCATGCGGCGATGCTGGATCATCTGGGTAACGGCGGCGAAGAAGAGCACGCCCCAATAGCTGTTCGCGAGGACGAAGTAGGCGGTGACGACGAGGACGGTGGCGTCAAAGGCAGCCCGCAATGTTGGCGTCATCGGCCTGGATCAGCGGTCATCGTGCCGGCACGCTCACCACGCAGCGACGTCGGGCAGGTCGAGCACCTGGCGGGCCATGTCAGCCGCGAAAGGATCAGGGTCGTCGAGAGCCCGGCGCAGGTAGAGTCGGCCGGCGGGGCCGAGGCGTTCGAGGCCGAGACCGGCCGCGCGGCGAACCTCGAAGGAGGGGTCTGCGAGCCGTCTCGCCAACTGTGGCGCGCGCCTCCAAGCGCCGAGCAGCCCGAGCCCGTGTGCTGCTGCGGCGCGGGTTTGATGGTCCGGGTCGGTGAGCAGCTCGGTGAGGACCGACTCGGCCGCCGCGCCGCCGAGCTGGCTGAGCAGCGACGCGGCGGCAGCCCGAACGGCGGGGTCGCTCGCGGCGGCAGCGGAGAGCGCGGAGGGCAGGAATCGCTCGTCACCAAGCGCGACGGCGACACGCAGTGTCGATGCGTCGTTGGGCACCGCCTCTGCCCGCGTGAGGTGGGCGAGGAGAGGCTCGACTGCCACGGCGCCGGCGCGGGCGATCGCGGCGGCGGCGGCGCGGCGGCAGAGGGGAGCCGGGTCGTCGAGCATTGCGACGAGACCCTCGAGGCTGACCGGGCTCGGATGTCGGGCCACCCACCGGGCGGCCGCGGCGCGCACTGCTGGGCAGGGGT
>JAJZWW010000253.1 GCA_021846485.1 Actinomycetes bacterium | reverse complement strand
AACGGAGGGATCGGACCGTGCGAGAGAACCGAGTGCTCATCACGGGCGGTGCCGGGCTCGTGGGGTCGACCTTGGCAGACCAGCTCGTGGACCTCGACGTGGGCGAGATCGTGGTGGTCGACGACTTCACCCGCGGGCGCTGGGAGAACCTCGCAGGCGCCCGAGCGGCCGGTCGGGTCACCGTGGTCGAAGGCGACATCGCCGACCAGCAGCTCATGGCAGCGCTCATGGAGGGCATCGACTTCGTCTTCCACCAGGCGGGCATCAAGATCAAGCAATGCGCCGAGGACCCAACGGCCGCCATGCACGTCATGGTGGATGGGTCGTTCCGCGTGCTCGAGGCTGCCCGGCAAGCCGGCGTGCAGAAGGTGGTCGTGGCCTCGACCGCATCGGTCTACGGGGCGGCGGAGGTCTTCCCGACCGCCGAGCGGCACCACCCCTACGGCAACCGCACCCTCTACGGTGGGACGAAGCTGTTCTTGGAACAGCTCCTGCGGAGCTTCAACGACGTCTACGGCCTGCCGTATGTCGCGCTGCGCTACTTCAACATCTACGGGCCCCGGATGGACACCCATGGGGCCTACACCGAGGTCTTGAGCCGGTGGATCGAACGCATCGACCAGGGCCTACCCCCGGTGATCCACGGCTCTGGGACACAGACGATGGACTTCGTCTACGTCGAAGACGTCGCCCGTGCGAACATCCTCGCCGCCCGATCGGAGGTCACCGACGACGTCTTCAACGTGGCCAGCGGCACCGAGGTGAGCTTGATCGAGCTGGCGAACGCGCTGCTCCGGGTCATGGGCTCCGACCTCGTCCCCGAGCACGGTCCCGACCGGGGGCTCCCCGCCGTACCCCGGCGGCTAGCCGACACGTCCCGCGCCGCCGATCGACTCGGCTTCGAGGCGAAGATCGATCTCGAGGAAGGGTTGCGGCGGTTGGTGGAGTGGTGGCGGACGCGACCAGGACGGTCGGGTGATCGCCCGGCGACCAGCTCACGGCATGGACACGCGGCGTACACCACCAGTCACGCCAATTCCTAGCTAGGAGGTCGGCCGATGCCCCGGATCGAGCATGCAGAGAAGATCATCGGCGTGGTCCTCGTCGAACCCGAGGTCCACGGGGATGACCGCGGCCGGTTCGTCGAGACCTACCGGCGCTCGTGGCTTCCCTTGGCGAGGGAGATGGTCCAGGGGAACCGCTCCGAGAAGCGGGCCGGCGCGGTGGTCGGGCTGCACTACCATGCTCACCAGGCCGACTACTGGTACCTTCTGCGAGGAAGAGCCCGGGTCGTGCTCCACGACCTGCGACTCGGCTCGCCGACCGACGGGGAGACGATGCACATCGACCTCGACGGCGAGGTGGAGCGAGGGCTGTTCATCCCCCCCGGTGTCGCCCACGGGTTCGCCTCGCACACCGACCTGCTCTTGTGGTACCTGGTCGACAACTACCACAACCCCGCCGACGAGCTGGGTGTCGCCTGGGACGACCTCGACATCGCTGCCGACTGGGGGGTGACCGACCCGGTCCTCTCCGTCCGCGACAAGAAGAACCCCAGCCGAGCAGACATCCCCGACCACCTCCGCCCCCGCTACGGCCTGCGGACCTGACCTCTCGCGCCCTGCACCAGAGGCCATCAGTCGTGGCGGAGAGCCAGGAGCCCAACCATGCCGGCAACGCTGAAGCTGACCCACAAGGCGATCGGAGTGGAGGTCCGCCGGGGCACTTACGAGATCGTGGTCGACGGGCAGCATGCCGGATCGCTCGAGATGAACGACACGATCCAGATCCCCGTCGCACCTGGGCGTCATGCTCTTCGAGCTCGCAGTGGCCGAAGCTCCAGCCGGACGGTGACCTTCGAGGTCGCCGACGGGGAGACGGTCGCCTACCGGTGCACCGGAAAGCGGTTCCTGCCGCTCTTCCTCGCCTCGTTCGCCATGCCGAGCTTGGCGATCACGTTCCGACGCTCAGAGGCGAACGGGCGGCGATCAGGTTTCGGCCATCGACACCGGGCTCCCCTGCGGTCCCCGGGTCGACCCGAGGGCTCCTGGCCCAGTGGTGAGTGACCTCCTGCCCGGAGGGCCGAGAGGAGGACCGGTGACAATTGGCCGCCAGAGCTACACGGCCTACAGCATCGGCTGCGCCGTGGTGTGGGCAGCCATCTTGGGCGCTCTCGCCGTGCTCGGTGAGGCCGACAGGCTGCGCAAGGTCTTGCCCGTCTTCGGTGGCTGGTGGGCGGGGTGGACGTCGGCCACCGCCGCTCGATACCTCTACCCGCCACCGAGATCCCGACCACCACGGGCTCGGCGTAGCGGGGCCTGATCCGCTGTCTCCTCGACCGTGTCATCGCCGCCGCTCAACGGCTGCGCCGCAACACCAGATCGGCGAGCAGGGCGGTCCAGCCCGTCTGGTGCGACGCCCCGAGGCCCTCGCCGGTGTCACCGTGGAAGTACTCGTGGAACCACAGCAGCCCTTCGGGCCATGAGCCGTCTGCGTCGGCCGGCCGCCGCCCGGGGGGGCCGCGGCGCAGCAGCGACAACAGCCGGTCGGCCAGGGCATCGGCGGCGGCACCCAGGGTGAGCCGCGCCGACGGGTCCTCGCTCGGGAAAGGCACGGTCAGGCTGGCGCCGTAGAAGCCGTGCAGGCGGCGCAGAGCGGTGATCACCAGATGGTTGGCCGGCATCCACAGGGGACCTCGCCAGTTCGAATTGCCGCCGAACAGCCCCGTGCGCGACTCGCCCGGTTCGTAGGTGACGGGACCGATGGTCACGCCGTCAAGCGTCGCCGAGTACGGCTGTCGGGCATGGCGGGCGGACACCGAGCGCAGTCCATGCGGTGACAGCAGCTCACTGGAGGCGAACACGGTGGCCGCCAGACGCGTCAGGCGCTCTCCGGACGCCACCGACAGCAGCAGGTCCCCTGCGTCGTTCACCGTCGCCACCGCAGCGGTGGACGGGTGGTGGGCCAAGAACCACTCGACCTTGGCGGCGAAACCCGGCAGGGCAGCGAGAGTGGCGGCGGGCACCACCCGGCTGGCGGCCAGCACCACCAGACCCGAGATGGCCCGGATCCGCACCGCCACCGCCGCCCCCGACGGCCGGCGCAGCACGTCGTAGTAGAAGCCATCCTCTTCGTCCCACAGCTGGTCGTTCATGGCCGCGGCGATGACGGTGAAGTGCTCGAAGAACTTGAGGGCCACGTCTTCGTACACGTCGTCGTCCTCGCCCAAAGAGAGCACCATCTGCAGCAGATCCAGGCAGTACATCGCCATCCAGGCGGTGCCGTCGGACTGCTCGAGGAGCCCGGCCACCGGCGGGCGGTGCGAACGGTCAAACGGCCCGATGTTGTCCATGCCGAGGAAGCCGCCCTCGAACAGCGAGTCGCCGCGGCTGTCGACCTGGTTCACCCACCAGGTGAAATTGATGAGCAGCTTGTGGAACATCTGGGCCAGGAACCGGAAGTCGCCGCCGCCGGTGACGTGGAACACCTCCAAGGCGGCGAAGGCGTGCACCGGGGGGTTCACATCCGAGAAGTTCCACTCGTAGGCGGGCAGCTGCCCGTTCCGGTGCATCAGCCACTCCCGGCACAACAGCAGCAGCTGCCGTTTGGCCGAAGCAGGGTCGGCGTGCGCCAGTGCGATCGCCTGGAAGGCCAGGTCCCACGCCGCGAACCACGGGTACTCCCACGTGTCGGGCATCAACATGATCTCTTTGGCGTCGACATGGGTCCACGACCCGTTGCGGATCGCTCCCCGACCAGCCGGCGGAGGTGGTTCACCAGGGTCGCCGACCAGCCAGCGGGCCACGTCGTAGCGGTAGAACATCTGCGACCACACCAGCCCGGCCAGGGCTTGGCGGACGATCAGAGCATCGTCGTCGCCGGCACCCGCCGGCAGCAGCGAGCGGTGGAAGGCGTCTGCCTCACCGGCCCGGGCGTCGAGCACGGCGTCGAAGTCGGTGCCGACACCCGCAATTGGCCGGTCGGCGCCGACGCGACGCAGCCGGATGCGCACCGTGGCCGTGTCGCCGGGTGCGAGGTCGAAGCGGAACCACAAGGCTGCCTTGGTGCCGGTCTTCGCCGGGCTCACGGTGGCCGCCCCGGCCACGACATGGTCGGCGATGCCGTCTTTGGCGAAGCCGGCGGTCGGCTGGCCGTAGAGGCGGGCGGGGTTGGTGTCGTTGTCGCAGAACAGTGCCTCGGGTGCCCCGTCCCACACGAGCTCGAGGTTGCCGAGACTGTGATGCGCCGCCAGGATCCGGGCGCCATCGAGCACGGCGTGAGGCCGCTCCTCACGATCCGCCCAGCTCCAGGTGTTCCTGAACCACAGGGTCGGCAGCACGTGCAGCGGATGACGCCCAGCCGACCGATTGGTGGCGACGAGTTGCCAGCACAGGTCGTCGGGGCTGGCCTTGGCCATCTGCAAGGCGACGTCGAAGTGGCCCTGGGCGAAAGCCGCCGTGTCGGCCAGCTCGTACTCGGGATCGTCTTTGGTTCGGCGTCGGTTCTCCTCGACCAGCTCGGCATAGGGGAAGGCGGCGACGGGATAGTGGTAGCGCCAGCGCAGATGCGACGCGGTCGGGGTGGCGTCCTCGAACCAGTACCGCTCCTTCACGTCCTCGCCGTGGTTGCCTTCGCCGTTGGTGAGGCCGAACAGCCGCTCTTTGAGGATCGGGTCGGCCCCGTTCCACAGGGCCAGCGCCAGGCAGACCCGCTGCTGGTCATCGCAGATGCCGGCCAGGCCGTCCTCCCCCCAGCGATAGGCCTTGGACCGGGCCTGGTCGTGGGTGAGAGCGGCCCAGGCGTCGCCGTCGGGGGAGTAGTCCTCTCGCACCGTGCCCCAGGCCCGCTCGGCCAGATAGGGGCCGAACAGCCGCCAGCGAGGGTCGTCGAGACGGGCACGTTCGGCGGGTCGCATGGGGTCGTCATCCACGTCGGCCGACCGTACCTGCCGTGTGACCGACGGGCCGAGAAGCACCGGTGGCCGCGCCCGGCCGCTCGGCGCACAGACGGGTAGCCTGGCGGCGCGGTCCATCCGCCCCGATACGGGAGGAGCCCGGCATGCTCGCCGACATCTTCGGCCCAGACGGCCTCATCGTGCTGTTGGTGATCGTCGTGGTGCTCTTTGGCAGCACCCAACTGCCCAAGCTCGCTCGTTCCCTGGGCTCGGCCCAGAGCGAGTTCAAGAAAGGCCTGGCCGAGGGTGCGGCCGAGCAGAGCACCCCGGCCGCCGACAGCGGCACCACCACCCCGGCCGCCGACAGCGGCACCAGCCCGCGCGACG
>JAJZWW010000252.1 GCA_021846485.1 Actinomycetes bacterium | reverse complement strand
GGGTCGTGGTCTTGCCCGAGCCGGTGGGGCCGGTGACGAGCAGCATCCCCCGTAGTTCCTCGGCAAGGCGGCTGACGATCGGGGGAAGACCGAGGTCCACTGCCGAGAGCGCTGCGGGGAGCACCCGGCGCAGGACCATGGCGCCCGAGCCACGCTGGCGGAAGGCATTGCCCCGGAAGCGACCGAGGGTGGCCACCGAGAGGGAGAAGTCGGCCTCGCCGGTCTTCAGGAACTCCTCCAGCTTCTCCGTCGGCAGCATCGTGCGGATCACATCCTCGATGTCCTTCGGGCTCACAGTCGGGAACGGGGTGGGGCGCAGGTCACCGTTGACCCGCACCCTTGGCGGGGAGCCCGCCTTCACATGCAGGTCGGACCCCCCGACCTCCGTCACATGGCTGAGCAACTGCTGGAGATCGAGCACCGCCTAGACCATCGGCTCCATTGCCGGCCAGTTGAGCGCCGAGAGCGCGGAGCGCCGGGTCAGCTCGGCTAGGGGCTCCCCGAGCGCCGGGCTGCGCTCACCATCTCCACTCCTGGACCACCGGTCGTCGGGGGCTCCGGGAAGTGGCGGACCCCGAGCAGCGCGTCCACCGTGGCCGCGGTCGACGACTCGAGCGCTGCCAAGTCGTAGCCGCCCTCCAGGAGGGCGATCACCCTCCCGGGCGGCACCAGTGGGACGAGTTCGGCGACGAGCACCGCGAAGTCGCCTGCAGAGAGGGAGAGGCCGGTGAGTGGGTCGGCGCGATGGGCGTCGAAGCCGGCGGAGACGAGGAGCCAGGTGGGTCGGAAGCGCCCAGCCAAGGGCTCGACCACCTGCTCGACGGCACGTAGGTACACGTCCCCCGTGGCGCCGCTCGGCAAGGGGATGTTGACCGTCGTGCCTTCGCCCTCTCCCGCGCCCCGCTGGTCGAGCCAGCCGGTGCCGGGGTAGAGCGGCCACTCGTGTAGCGAGAGGTACGCCACCCTCGGATCCCGGTAGAACACGTCCTGGGTGCCGTTGCCGTGGTGCGCGTCGATGTCGACTATCAGGACCCTCTCGCCCTCCGAGGCGAGAGAAGCGGCGGTGACCGCCACGTTGTTCAGCAGGCAGAACCCCATCGACCGCCTCGGGGTGGCATGGTGGCCAGGTGGGCGTACCGCCACGAACGCGGTGTCGGCCTCCCCCGAGCGCAGGCGGGCGACCAGGTCCGGGCCGGCGCCGGCGGCCACCAAGGCGGCATCCCAGGATCCCGGGCCGGCCGCGGTGTCGTCGTCGATCGGACCGCCGCCGGTGCGACAGAATCCCTCGAGGGCGTCGAGGTGCTCCGCGGTGTGCACCCGGAGCAACTCCTCTCGGGTCGCAGCCCGCGGGGTGACCCTGACGACGGCCTCCGCCGCCCGGGCACCCGCCAACCCGGCGACGACGGCTCCGAGGCGCCCCGCCTGCTCCGGGTGCCCCCCGCCCGGGTCGTGGCGTAGGCAGGCCTCGTGGGAGGCGAAGATCAAGGCGCCGCTGGGCACGAGACACAAGGTACCGGTCCGCTGCCCCGAGGGGCCCATAGGGCGGTAGCCTTCGTCGCCTGCACTGCACGTCACGAAGGACGGGCGCATGAGCGCACCGCCGGTGGACATCCTGAGCTCCGGACGGGAGCAGGCCCGGACGGGGCGCTGGCGAGGGGACCACCGCGTGGCGCTTCTCACCCCGGTCCCGAGCGCCCCGATCCCGTCGGCGGCGTTCCTGCGCCACTGCCTCGCTGTGCTGGAGGCCCGGGGGTACACCCGGGTGCTGACCGGGGCATTGTCGCCTCTGGAGCAAGGAAGTTTCCTCGCCGCTGGCTTTGACGTGGCCGAGCGGCTGCACCTGCTGTCGATGGATCTCTCGGGTGGGCTGGACCCAGTGCCTCCCGGCCGTCCGCTGGTCCCGGCGCGGCGGGGTGACGAAGCGGCGGTGGTACGGGTGGACCAGGCAGCTTTCGTCCCGTTCTGGCAGCTCGATGGCTCCGGGCTTGCCGACGCGCTCTCTGCGACCGCCTCCACCAGGTGGCGGGTGGCCCGGCCCGGGTCCCGGTGGGCAGTCGGCCATGTGGAGGGCTATGCCATCTGCGGCCGCTCCGGCGCCCGGGGGTTCGTCCAGCGCCTGGCAGTCTCCCCACCTGCCCAGGGACGGGGCACGGGCCGCCGGCTCCTGCTCGACGGCTTGCAGTGGATGCGCCGCCACGGGGTGGCCGTGGCGGTGGTCAACACCCAGGTGGGCAACGATCCCGCGCTCCGTCTCTACCGTCGGGTGGGCTTCCGCGACGAGCCTCTCGGCTTGTCGGTATTGTCGGCGGCCCTGTGATCCGGGTTTGCCGCCTCGCGGTCGCGGTCCTCCTCACCATGGGAGGGGTCCTGGGGACGGCCGTTCCCTCCTGGGCCGGTGAGCCGCCCCGGTCCGGCGCTGTCACCGCCGGGGCGGCACGGGTGCAGCTGGTGGGTCAGACCACCTGGGTTCGTCTGGGTGGGGTCTTCACCCTCGACCTGCGGATCACCGCTCCTCATCCGGCGAGCGACGTGGTGCAGGTGGAGGCCTTTCCCCCGGTGACCACGCGCAGCGGGTTCGAGGCGGCAGCGTCGGGTGTCGAGGCCTCCGGGGCTGACTGGTTCGACGTCCAGCCGGTGGAGTCGCTGCCTGCCGATCCAGCAGGGACGGGCGTGCAGGTGCGGATACCTGTTGACGCCACCACCACCACCGCCCCGTCGGACGAGAAGGCGTTCGTGCCCGGCCCGGAGGCGGTCTACCCCCTCGAAGTGCAGCTCTTCGCACAGCACTCGCCCCTCGGAAGGGCGTTCACCACCTTCTTGGTGCTCGCCCCGGGGTCCGCGCAGGCCGCGCGCCGACTGGCGGTCGCACTCGTGCTCCCGCTGCCGGCCGCCGCCCCGGCCCTCGACCGGAGGCTCCGTCTCGTGCCCACAGGGGCGCGGGCGTTGGCGGCGACCACCCGGGTGCTGGAGTCCGAACCAGGCGTGAAGGTGAGCCTCGAACCGGACCCTGAGGAGCTCGCCGCCGTGGCCGGGGGGTCGCCGGCCGGACGCGCCGCCGTGCGCTCGGTCGCCGGCTTGGTCTCCGCAGGCGACGAGCTGATGGCGTCGAGCTACGTGCCGGTCGACTACCGCCGGCTGCAGTCTTCGGGCCTGGCCGGACAGGTGGGCCCGCAGCTCACCGCCGGCTCCGAAGTGCTGCGCCGTGAGGCCGGGCACTCCCCATCGCAGCGATCCTGGGCAGTGGATGGCCGCCTCGACGACTCTACCCTGGAGACGCTCGAGCGTGCCGGGCTCCGGCGACTGGTACTTCCGTCCAAGGACCTCTCTCAACTGCCGGCGGCCGACACTACGGTCACCTTCGCGCGCCCGACCCCACTGGTGGGAGGCATTGCGAAAGCGGAGGTCTGGGGGGCTGACGGGGTTCTCTCCTCGCGCTTGGCGGACTGGCGCCAGCCGGTCCTGGCGGCCGAGCAGGACCTTGCGGAGATGGCGGTCACCGAGTTGGAGGCACCGAGCGTGCAGCGGGGGGTGGCGCTGCTCGCGCCGGGCGGCGTGGACAACCAGCTGCTCTCGACGTTGCTCGCCGGTCTGGCCGGCAACCCGTACCTGGTGCCGGTCACGGTCGCTCAGCTGTTCGAGCGGGTCCCGATCCCGGCGGGCGTCCCCGCTCGCCGGATCGTTGCCCCGCCACCGGCCGCGATCATCGGCGACCAGGCCGGGATCGTAGGCCTGTCGGCGGACCTGGGCTCGTTCCGACAGCTGGTGCCGTCGGACTCCTCCCTCGCAGGAGAGGTGCTCCGGGCCCTCCTGGTCGCCGAGTCGGACAGGCTCCCGCGGGGAGGAGGCGGCCGGGTCATCACCGAGGCGCTCGCCCGGCTCCGGTCGTGGGAGCGACGGATCTCTTTGCCTCCGAGCACTTCGGTCACCTTCACTTCCCGGTCGGCACGGCTTCCGATCACGATCCAGTCGGTGGCCCACACGAGGGTCCATGTCCGTTTGGAGCTCACCGCTCCCACCCTGCAGTTCAGCTCGCCGCGAGGCGTGCCGGCACGCTGCCGGGTGACCTCGCAGGGAGTCACCTGCGGTCTGGTCCTGGATGGACCGGTCACCACCGTCCGCTTCCCGGTGGTCTCTCGAACCTCGGGGGTCTTCGCGTTGACAGTACGGCTGACCACCCCGGATGGTAGGGTGCTTCTCGGAAGTGGCAGCGACACCATCCGCTCTACCGCGGTCTCGTGGGTCGGGCTGGTGCTGATGGTCGGAGCTGCGATCTCGCTGCTCTTGTGGTGGGTGCGCAACGCCCGTCATGGCCGGCGAGCTCGGCGCCTGGTGCCCCGCCCCGGCGACGGAGGTGAGGACCGAGAGCCTGCGGGAACCGGGACGCCTCGTCGGGTGACGGCTGGTTGAAGGCCCGGCGCGCCGACGAACCGGTGAATGTCACCTTCCGGCGACCCAGACGGTCCCATCGTGGTACCTGCCCGAACGAGGGGAGCCATGACAACCGCTATCCGAGTCGTCAGCGACAGCGCGTGCGACCTGCCGGACGGCCTCCTGACCGAGCTGGGCGTGGAGCTGGTGCCGCTCCGGGTTCGTTTCGGCGCGGAGGAGCTAGTGGACCGGACCGAACTGTCGACCAAGGAGTTCTGGGCTCGCACTGCGGCGGCGGACGCACTCCCGGAGACCTCCGCGCCGAGTCCCGGGTCCTTTCACCAGGCGTTCGAGAAGATGGCCGCCGAAGGGGCGACCGGAGTGGTGTGCGTCACCCTCTCCTCCCGTCTCTCTGCCACGATCGAGGCCGCCCGTCAGGCGGCCGGCGACCTGGCCCGCGACTTTCCCGTCCGGGTGGTCGACTCCCGCAGTGCCACCATGGGCGAGGGCCTGGTGGTCGTGGAGGCGGCGGAGCGGGCCGCCGCGGGCGAGGGTTTGGAGGAGGTCGTGGCTGCGGCGGAAGGAGCGGTCTCCAGGCTGCAGGTGTACGGGGTGATCGACACCCTCGACAACATGCGCCGCGGGGGCCGGATCGGCGGCGCAGCGGCGCTCGTCGGCTCGGTGCTCGCCATCAAGCCGGTCATCCAGGTCCGCGACGGGGTCGTGGAACAGGAATCCAAGCAGCGCACCCGCTCCAGGTCGCTGCGCTACCTCGCGGACAAGGTCCTGCGAGCCGGTCCCCTCCACCGCCTGGCAGTCTTTGGCGCCGACGCCCCCGACCTCGACTTCTTCGTCGAGATGTTGGCCGACGCCGCTCCGGCCACGCCGCGACTTTGGGGGGACATCGGGCCGGT
>JAJZWW010000251.1 GCA_021846485.1 Actinomycetes bacterium | reverse complement strand
AGGGTCGACTGAGCCGCACACGGTGCAGCCGATCACCGCGTCCGCCTTGGCCGCGATGAGGGCCGACAGGTTGGCCTTGTGCTCGACGTGGTTCGACAGGCGCCGGTGCGACGGGCCGTGCCGAGAGAGGTGGACGACGTCGACCTCGCCGACCCGACCGGACACCAGCTCGACCGGGCCGTAGGCGGTCTCGGCGGTCCGTTGCTGTTCGTGCTCGAGGCCGGGCCAGTGCTCGGAGCCCGAGCCTGAGATCAGCCCGATCAGCACGGCTCGTCCTTTGCTGCGGCGGCGCCCGCCGCCGAAGCTGGCACCGGCTGCGACACCGTTCGCCTACGAGGGAGCGGTAGCAGCTCGACGAGGGTGGCGTTCTCTGCGGGGTCGAGCACGCTGTGCTGGACGCAGGCGGGGACGATCTGGCCGGTCTCGGGGTGGGCCATGGCATAGAAGCAGGCCTGGAGGCGCTCTTGGGTCTCTCGGATCCGGGGGTCGTCGCTCGTCTCGCCCCGCTGTAGCAGCTCCCAGGCCGGCTTCACGTCCTCGGCGTGCATGAAGCGGTGCATGACGAAGGTCATCGGCACGAGCTCGCCTCGCCGCAGGGCACGGACGACGGCCACGACACCGCCCGCCCGGCGCACCCGCCGGGCGAGCCATCGGCCCGCGGTGGCAGCCAGGCGGGGGTGGGCGGCGAGCACACGTGCCAGGCGAGCCACCAGCAGTGCTGGTCGCGCCCCCCAGTGGATCCCGCCGAGGTAGGTGAAGAAGGCGTCACGTGCCGCGAGGTCTTCCGGGTCGTCGTCGTCGAGCACCGGGAACCACCGCTCGCCGAGGTAGTAGCCGAATGCGGAGCGGTTGCAACGCTCGTCGCCGGTCTGGAAGACCCGGAAAGGAAGGTGTGCCCCGGCGCCCGCTTCGATCCTCGCCCACACGGCGTCGGCCTCGAGGCTGGCGTAGTCCTCCCGCCAGCGACGCGCGTCGCCGACGAAGGCGGCTGGCTGGAAGGAGAGCATGTTGAAGCCCATGGAACGACAGTCGCGGATCACCTGGGGGATCTCGTCCACGTTGCTGGGGGTGACCGTCATGTTGTGGGCGAGGAAGAACTTCACGCCGTGCTCGGCGCGAAGCCGTCGGAACATGTCACAGAACGCCTGGCGGTAGGGGTCGAGCTCGGCTTCGGTGGCCGGGCGGCGCAGACCCCTTCGGCCGCGCATGGTCGTGTCGAAGTGCCCGGCGAACGACAGGCGCCGAAACCGTGGCCTGCCGTCGGGGCCGAGCGCCAGGCGCTCCAGGTAGGCGTCGTCGAAGTCCCCGTGGGTGAAGCTCATCGGCTCGCGGCCCCACCGGCGCATGATGGCGAGGGCTTCGGCGTGGTCGTCGGGATCGAGCAGGCTCACTTCGCCGCCGATCAGCTGGGCATGCGCGTGCGGGCCGCGCACCGAGGCGAGATGGGCCATCTGGGCCTCGACCTCGGCGAGGGTGTGGGCGCCGTCGACCCGCACCCGGTTGGCATCGGCCGAGTGGTAGCAGGGGGTGCAGGTGAAGTTGCAGCGCGGGAACACCCCGTGAGTGCCTTCGCAGCCCACCGCCATCCGACCCAAGGTCTGCGATTCGGTCCGGACGTGGCCAGGAAGCTCATCCCACCGCCGTGCCAGGGCAGCGCGAGTCTCCTCGGCCACCGGCCGCGTCGCCTGTTCCAGGCTCCCCAGCCAGTCCATTGCCAGCTGCCACCGACTGGGTCGTCTGCTCACGGTCCTCGCCGCTTCCTTTCGGTTGTCCTTGTGCCTTTCCCTTGAGTCGCATATCGCCTCGACCCTCGACCCTCGGGCCTCGCCTGACACCCCTTGGCCAGTAGCCCCGGGCGGCGAGTGCTGCTCGGGCTGAGGGAACCCGCTCGGCGGCCCGATCCTTCCGTCTATGTGCCGCTCACGCCGGTTCGTCGATGTGCACGTCCGAGCGGACCTCGAAGAACGGTGGAATGCCGAGGATGCGAGGTGGGTTCCCATGCCGGTCCCCCCACGGTGGGGGACCCGGCGCCGGCCGGACGTGGTCGGGGAAAGCGAGGTTCGATGAGCACCACCGGACGGCTCGGAGCGAGCCCAGCAGCGGGCGGCAACGCCGTGGCGCTCGGCAGACGGCTGGCCCTGCCCGCCGCCGCCGCCGGCCTTCTCGGCGGCCTATTCATGATCGTCGTGATGATCCTCGTCATGGGCACCTCGGGCATGGGCTACGCGAGCCCGCTCAACCTCGGGATGGCGTCGCTCGTCTACACGATCACCCCGCCACTTGCGATGTTCCCCACCCTCATGACCATGATGGGCATCAAGCTCCCCACGCCGGTCATGAGCCAGCTCGCAGTCGCCATTCACTCCGGCCACATTCCCGCCGCTATGGTCGCCAAGCTCGGGCCGATGCTCGTCTCGATGCACGTGCCCGCGGCCAAGGTGCAGATGATCGGCCAGCTCATGACCGGCCACGCCACCAACACCACCGTGGCCACCTTGATGAGCCAGCTCCCTCCCTCGGCCCGCAACGCGGTGATGGCGGCCATGCCGGTGAGCGCAGGCCACGTCGTCGTGGGCGCGATCTTGCACTTCGCCTTCGCCGCCTTCTTGGGCGTGGCGTTCTTCGCCATCATCGCCGGTGCCGCCTGGTTCGCACCGATGCTGCGCAGCCCGATGACGCTGATGGCCGCCGGTGTGGTCGGAGGAGCTGTCGTCTACGTGATCAACCGCTGGGCCATCCTGCCGCCGGTCGACCCCATGATGGGCCTGGTCCCCCAGATCGCCTTCTTCCTCGCCCACCTGCTCTTCGGCCTCGTCGTCGGCACGATGCTCGCCATGGTGCTCCGACGAGACCGGGTCCGAGAGCTGCTCCCCGCGACGCGCTGAGCGCCCCGCGACGCGCTGAGCGCCCCGGAACCTGCCGGACACTCGATATGAGCACCAAGCGCAAACGGCGACCAGTACCACGACCAGGTCCCGGGGCGGGGCGGCGGACCCCGGCACCGGCTACACAGCGCCAACCGCCGCCACGGCCGCAGCGGGTGGCCCGATCCAGGCGGGGGGGACGAGGAGCTGCGATCCGACGTCGCCGGCTGCGGACCATGGCGGTAAGCGTCGTCGGACCGCGGTCCTCGCCGGGGTGATCGTCCTCGCCGTCGTCGACCACGGCTCCAGCGCCGGCTACAAGACCACCACTTAGGGATGGGTGCTGCCGCGTCTCGGGGCACCGGGCAATGTCTCGCTGGCGAGCCTGCATGGCCGGCCGGTCGTGGTCAACCTCTTCGCCTCGTGGTGCACCGTGTGCGCTTCCGAGCTCCCGGTGTTCGCCCAGGACGCCAGAGCCCTTCGTGGCGAAGTGAACGTGGTGGAGGACAACGCGCTCGAGACCGTAGTGGCAAGGCCTTTGCTCAGCGCTACCTGCCCGGCCTCGGGGCGCCATTTCTCGCCGTCGCTATTCTCTTCGACCGGCTCGCCGCGCTCTTGGCCTGGCTCCGCCGGCACGGCACGGCGGTCGCCGCGACCTCTGCCACCCGTCCTCGCCGTCCTGGGTGTCTTGCTGGTGCTCAACCGGCTGGCCCGGGTCACCACCCTTGTCCAACCAGTGGGCTGATGCCGCTCACGCGGCACCGGCACGACGGTGCCCCAGGCCCTGGCCGGATGAGCTCACCGGTCGGATGGGGAGCCGGCTGGGCGCGCCCGGCGGCCGCCGGTCTCCATGAAGAACTGGGCTGCCGCTTGGCGCAGGGCCGTCGACCAGGTCGGATAGGCGTGCACCGTCTGGGCGAGGCGGCCGGTGAACATGGCGGTGCGCATGGCGAGGGCCACTTCGTGGACCATCTCGCCGGCTCGGGGCGCGACGATCGTCGCGCCAAGGACGCGACCGCCGCCGGTCCCCCGAAGGATCGGCCGGGGTCCGGCGATCAGCTTCACGAAGCCCTCGGTCCTCTCCGCCGTGACCGCCCGGTCGACATCCGACATCGGCACGAAGGCGACCCTGCCAGCGGCCTCGACGGCTTGGGCCTCGGTGAGCCCGACTCGGGCGACCTCTGGGTCACAGAACGTCACCCACGGGATCGACGAGGTATCGAACGGCCGCCGCCCGAACCGACCCCGCGCGGTTGCGTTGCGGACCGCGAGGCGCCCCATCTCGTCCGCGGCGTGGGTGAGCAGCAGCCGGCCGGTCACGTCCCCGACGGCGTACACGCCGGTCGCGCTGGTGGCGAGGAAGCGGTCGGTGCGTACGAAGCCCCGATCGTCGAGCTCGACACCGCCAGCCTCGGCGTCGAGACCCGAGGTGGCCGGATGCCGTCCGACCGCGACGAGCAGCGCCTCGGCGCAGATGCTCGACCCGTCCGAGCGCTCCAGGCGGATCTCCCCGCCGGAGGTCGCCTGTTCGACGCGTTCCACGCTGGTGCCGAGGTGCACGCCGATCCCCTCGGCGGCGAAGACGCCCGCCAGCACGACGCTCGCCTCGGGCTCCTCGCGGGGAAGGAGCCGGGCCTCGCCTTCGACGACCTGCACCTGCGATCCGAAACGCCCGAAGGCCTGCGCCAGTTCGCAGCCGATGGCCCCGCCGCCGAGGATGGCGATCGATCGGGGCGGCTCTGTGAGGTCGAAGACCGTCTCGTTGGTGAGGAACGGGACCGCGTCGAGCCCTGGGATCGGCGGTACGGCTGGACGGGAACCGGTGGCGATCACCACCGCCTTGGCCCGGATCGACCGGCCGTCGACGCATAGGACGCGGGCCCCGGAGAAGCGCACCCAGCCCTCCACGACCTCGACACCTTCGCGCCGCAGCACACCAGCATCCTCGGTGGCGGCGATCTGACTGACGACGACGCGCATCCTGGCAGCCGCGTCGGCGAACGACACCCCTTTCGCAGCAGCTTCGATGAGCGCCTTCGAGGGCACGCAGCCGGTGAAGGTGCAGTCACCGCCGAGGGCGCCGTCGGAGACGAGCACGGTGCGCAACCCCCGGCGCGCCCCGGCCCGAGCAGCAGCCAAACCGCCGGCACCACCACCGATGACGGCGACATCGTAGGACGATACGACCCGGGCGCGGCCGGTGCCCGAGGGGCCCGTCATGTCCTGGGTGCTGCCGACTCCTCCAGGTCCCGTGGTGGCGGTCGCGCTCGGCGGCGCCCCCGTGTCAGGCACCGTGGTCGCCGTGAGCGGGCAGGTCGCCTCGGGCGAGCTGCTCACCGAAGTGCCGCAGCCGCTCGATCGCCCGAGGGTCGACCGTCCGATCCCCTTCGCCGAGCGCCGCCTTGATCTCCTGGTAGACCTCGGCTTCGAGGC
>JAJZWW010000250.1 GCA_021846485.1 Actinomycetes bacterium | reverse complement strand
AAGGAGGAGTGGAGGTCCGATGGAGACCGCGGCGTGGCTGCCGGCGCGGCCATGGGCCGGAGGGCTCTATTTCCGTCTGCGCCCCGTGGGCCGAGCTGGGACAACGACCAGACGTACCTCTCCGAGGCGTCGCACAGCGCGACTGATAGCCCGGCCCGCACGCCCTCGGGCGAGATGACCGGGACCGGCGAGGGTGGCGGTCACGGGAAGCAGGACGGTCAGCTCCCGGTCTTCGCGTCTGTGCGCACCCAGCCAGGCCGTGAGTGCCTGGGCGATGTCACGGTCCGGGCAGGCGACGACCATCAGCTCGACCTCTATACCAAGCTCAGCCCAGTCCCGCTTCAGCCTCTCCGCTGCCGCAGGATCGGTGGCGACGTGCAAGGCGACGAGGTCAGCTTGGTGGTCGTCGGGGCCGAGGGGGTCGAGGGCACGGGCGTAGCGCAACGCTTCGGCGACTCCGGCGTGGAGCTCCTCGACGAGCACTACGACTTGGTGGTGGGCTCGCATCTGCGCGCGGAGTTCCTCGGCGGACGCTCGCAGCGCGGCGTGAGCGGCGAGACTCGAACGCCGTCGCCGCTCGAGGATCACCGCTCCCGCGGGGATGGCCAGTGCGACGATCCAGGCCCCGGCGACGAATTTCGTGGCGACCACCACGACGGCGACGACCGTAGTGGTCGCCGCTCCCGCCGCGTTGGCCGCTACCCCGGCTCGCCAGCCTGACTGGCGGCGTGACAGGTGGTGGCGGACCATGCCGGCCTGGGAGAGGCTGAACGAGACGAACACCCCCAGGGCGTAAAGCGGGATCAGTCGATCCACGGACGCCCCGAAGACGGTGAGCACCGCCATGGATGCCCCGGCGAGCAGCACGATCCCCGACGAGTGGACCAGGCGGTGCCCCCGTCGGGCCAGGACGCCAGGTAGGGACCTGTCGGCCGCCATCACCGCCGCCAGACGAGGAAAGTCGGCGAACGCCGTGTTGGCGGCGAGGACGAGTATTCCCGCGGTGAGCGCTTGGAGCACCAACCACGCGCCACGTCCAATCACCGACGAGCCAAGGACCGCCCGGGCGATCTCGCTGAGCACCGTCTGGTGGGCTGCAGGGACGACTCGCAAGGCGACGGCGAGAACCGATACCCCGAAGAACAGGCTGCCGAGCAGGCCGGCCATGACCACCAGGGTGGAGCGAGCGTTGCGGGCCTCGGGTGGGCGGAACGCTCCGACCCCGTTGGAGATGGCCTCCACGCCGGTGAGCGCAGAACCGCCGCTCGAAAACGAGCGGAGCACCACCCACGCCAGCGCCAGCCCGTCGAGGGGGGCGACCGCCCCCAAGTGGGACGGCACCACCGGCAGCGAGCCTGCTGCGAGGCGAACAAGGCCTATGGCGACGACTGCCCCTAGCAGGAGGAGGAAACCGAATACCGGCAGAGCGAAGGCACGGGCCGACTCGCGCAAGCCGCGCAGGTTGGCGTAGGCGATCGCCCCGACACCTGCCAGGGCGATCGGCACGCGCCATGCCTGAAGGGCGGGCAGCGCCGAGTAGAGTGCCGCCACCCCAGCCGCCACAGACACCGAAGCAGTGAGCACGTAGTCGATCCCCAAGGCAGCCCCGGCCACCTGAGCTGCAAAGACACCCAGGTTCTCTCGACTAACGGTATAGGCGCCGCCGCCGCCGGGATAAGCAGCGAGAGTCTGGCGGTAACTGACCACCAGCAGACCCAGCACGACCAGCACCCCGGCGCTCACCGGGAGCACGAAACCGAACGCAGCAGCCCCGAGCGCAGGGACGAGCACCCGAAGCATCTCCTCGGTGGCGTAGGCGACCGAGGAGAGATTGTCCGAGGCGAACACCGCCAACGCGCTCGGCCGCCCGAGCCGCTCGGCCGTAAGCCGCTCGGTCGCCAGCGCCGGCCCGAGAAGGCGCCGCTTGACCCGCAGGATCAGCGGGGGAGCCGGGCCACGGGCAACTTCGCCGCCGGTGTCGCCAGCATCGGTCGGGAGCGGCCTGAGATCCGCCTGACGTTCGCTCGACGGCGGTCGATCACCGGGCGGGGTCCTCAAGCAGTTACGTCCCCACGCCACGATCGCACCGGCACATCCTCGCAGAACCATCCCGAGCGCTCCGCGCCGCATGACGCTGACCGCCGCCGGAACTGTACCGGCTTCGCCGAACTGTTCCTTGATCAGCCCGAAGCGTCTACATGGGCCCAGTGTCGTGTCGGTGTCGGTCGCCGGCTTTGCCGACGCCAACTCCGGGTGGCAGGGGGGATCGAGCCACGCAGCAGGCAGCCGTTGGTCTCCACGCCGCCTCCATCTCCGCTCCCGGGGGTCTGCACCGTCACCTGGTCTGATGAGGCCAGTAGTGCTCGACGCCACCGGCAAGAGCCACGGAAGAAGGAGTCTGAGATGGTCCGCAACACGATCAAGACCGCCATGCTGCTCGGGTCTCTCGGCGGTGCGCTGGTGCTTACCGGCTCGCTGCTAGCCGGCCGGGCCGGTGTCGTGATCGGAATGGCGTTGGGCTTCGCGTTCGTGGGCGGGTCATGGTGGTTCTCCGACGTCCTCGCTGTTCGTGCCGCGGGCGCCCGGCCCGTCGAGCCCGGTGAGCTTCCCTGGCTCCGTGCGAGCGTCGAGCGTCTCGCCTCAAGGGCCGGAGTGCCCACCCCCAGACTGTATCTTTCGCCCAGCCCCCAGCCGAACGCGTTCGCCACCGGCCGCGGTCCCGATCATGCCGTGGTCGCGGTGACCGAAGGTCTCCTGTCTCTGCTCGAGCCGGCCGAGATCGAGGCGGTCCTCGCCCACGAGCTCGCTCATGTCCGCCACCGCGACATCCTGCTGACCTCCGTCGCCGCCGCGGTCGCGACGGGGATCTCCGCTGTGGCCAATCTGGCCAGCTTCGGGCTGCTCTTCGGTGGCCGCGACGACCGCGACGGTCCGAACCCGCTCGCGGTGATCGCGTTCGCACTTGTCGCCCCCCTCGCCGCCGGCCTGCTCCAACTGGCCCTGTCACGTTCACGCGAGCTCGACGCCGACCGAGCCGGCGCCGATCTGCTCGGAGACGGTGAGCCGCTCGCCCGTGCACTCGAGCGCATCGATGTTTACGCCCACGCTGTGCCCATGGCCATCGCCCCCGCCCAGGCCCAGGCGTGGATCGTGAACCCCCTCGCTCGCCAGGACCTGGTGGCCCGGCTGTTCTCAACCCACCCCCCTGTCGCCGAGCGCACCGCACGCCTCCGCCAGAGGACCGTCGCTGTCCGTCCGCCCCAGGCAGCCTGAGATCGCTCGCCGACCACCGAACGTTTCCGACAAGCCGGGACCCCCTCCATGAACGTACCCCTAGCCGCCTGGATCGCTGCGCTCGCCGCGATCGCGATCCTCGTCGCTGTCGATCTCGGCGTCCAGTACAAAGGCGGAGAGCGAGGGATGCGCGCCGCTGTTGTCACCTCGACCGCATGGATCGCGGCTGCGGTCGCCTTCGGCGCGGTCGTGTGGGCCTGGGCCGGTCCTGGATGGGCGGGCCAGTACTTCGCCGGATACCTCACCGAAAAGGCGCTGTCGATCGACAACCTGTTCGTGTTCGCGATCGTGCTCGACGGCCTCCGCGTACCCGCAGCGGCGCGCCAACGGGTATTGCGCTGGGGAGTGATCGGCGCGCTCGGGGCGAGAGCCGTGCTGATCATCGCCGGGGTCAGCCTCTTGGAGCACTTTTGGTGGGCCTCCTATCTGCTCGGTGCCGCGGTCGTCGTCACCGGCGCCCGCCTCCTCGTCCCCCGCCGACAAGCCAGCCCGCCCGGCGGCCGCCTGCTGGGAGTCGTCCGTAAAGTCCTCCCAGTCGCGGACGGTGACCATCACGACCAGTTCTTCGTCCGCACACCGAGCCGCTCGCATCGCCGCCAGGCGACCACCCTCCTCGTCGCGCTGGTCGTCATCGAAGCCACCGACATCGCCTTCGCCGTCGACTCGGTCCCCGCCGTGCTGGCCTTGACCACCGAACCGTTCATCGTGCTGAGCTCCAACGCGTTCGCCGTGCTCGGCCTGCGCTCTTTGTACTTCGTCCTCGACGGGATCCTCGACCGGCTCCGCTACCTGCACCTCGGGTTAGCGGCCATCCTGATCCTCGTCGGCGCTCGGATGCTCCTTGCCGATGTCTGGGAGGCCCCCCTGTGGGCAGCGCTGGGCTCGATCGCCGCCGTGCTCGCCATCACCACCGTCGCGTCGCTCGCCCGGCCCGACCCGCCGGCCGAATCGGCGACCAACGCAGAGCTCCTCAGCCCTGCCCATCCCGCCGAACAGCACATCCCCTCCCGAGATCCGGGGCGGGGAGCAGGACTCCACGTCTCCTCCATACCAGCCCCACTGCCGGTCCTTGACCACCAGGTCGACTGAAGTTCATGACTGGTTGATCAACCTCACGCGGCCATCCAAGCGCCGGCCGTCTGTGCCCTCCCGGCGACACCGTCCCGCGTTGGTCGGGGAGCTCGTCGCGTTCACCGTGAGCCAGGCGGGCATGGTCCGCCACCACCTCACCCACCGGCCGGCTGGCGGCTGGCCGCGGCGGCCAACGGCGTCCGCGCCCTCACCACTGCGGTGGTGGCCGTCGTGGTCGCCACCACCAAGTTCGCCGCCGTGCGCCTGGATCATCCTTCTCGACATCCCCGCCGGCACACCGGCCCTGGAGCGGCATCGGCGGCGCAGTGTCGCCGAGCGAGCGCGACTGGCCAGGTCTGCGAAGAGGTACGCAACCTCATGCCCTCGCACCATCAGGTGGTCGTCGCCCGGGGAGCTTGACGACGCTTGCGCGGCGCTCGGCCTCGAAGTGGACCTGGTGAGCCTCGTCTGCTCGGATCGTGATCTCGGCTCCGCCCCTTTCGCGATGGCACTTCACCCACCGCGACGACAGTGAGCTGACCGCGATCGTGCGCTCAGAACGAAGAAGGCCGGACTGCGAACCCGGGCGAGCGGGCGCAACGCCGCGGGCGGTCAACCGAGGCGTCGAACGCATGGGTGACGCCGCCTGGTCCTCGTCCCCGCGAAGCCTCGAGGCCGGCCCAGCCTGCGCACCTGAAGATCGAGAGCGCCCCGGCGCTCGCCTCTACCCTGGAGGAATGGCCGACAAGCGACGTGCACTCATTGTGGCGCTCGTCGCCAACGCCGCGGCAGCAGCGATCAAGCTGGCAGCGTTCGGGCTGACGGGCGCATCGGTTCTGCTGTCGGAGGGACTGCACTCCCTTGCCGACTGCGGCAACGAGATCGCCTTGCTCGCCGGTCACCGTCACGGCTCGACCGTCTCGCCGTCCCGC
>JAJZWW010000249.1 GCA_021846485.1 Actinomycetes bacterium | reverse complement strand
CACCTCGGTCCAGGCGGTGTACGTCCCGGCCGACGACTACACCGACCCGGCACCGTTCACCACCTTCACCCACCTCGACGCGACCACCGAGCTGTCCCGCCAGATCGCCTCCCTGGGGATCTACCCGGCCGTCGACCCACTGGCGTCCACCTCCAACATCCTGACCCCCGAGGTGGTCGGGCAACGCCACTACACGGTCGCCAGGCGGGTCCAGGAGGTCCTCCAGCGCAACCGGGAGCTCCAGGACATCATCGCCATCCTCGGCCTCGACGAGCTGTCGGAGGAGGACCGCATCGCGGTGTCCCGGGCTCGCAAGATCCAGCGCTTCTTGTCCCAGCCGTTCTTCGTGGCCAAGGTCTTCACCGGCATCGACGGCGAGTACGTGCCGATCTCCGAGACCGTGGAGAGCTTCGAGGCCCTGGTCGACGGGGAGCTCGACGAGGTCCCCGAGCAGGCCTTCTTGAACGTCGGCGGCGTGGAGCAGGTCCTCGCCAAGGCCAAGCAGCTGCAGGGCGAGTGACCGCCGTGCCCGCGCCCCGCCGCCCGGCGACGCCCTGTTGCCGCTGATGGCCACCACCCACGTGGAGGTGGTCAGCCCCACCCGGGTCCTCTGGGAGGGGGAGGCCGAGATGGTCGTCACCCGCAGCGTCGACGGCGAGATCGCCTTCCTCGCCGACCACGTGGCGCTCCTCGCTGCCCTCGACGCCTGCGTCACCCGGATCGTCGGCGAGGACGGCAGTGAGACGAGGATCGCCCTCGGCGGGGGTTTCGTCGAGGTCCGGGACAACACGGTGAGCATCCTCGCCGCCGACGCCGCGCTCGCCGGGGACATCGAGCTCGACGCGACCCGCGCGGAGCTGGCCGCCGCCGAGCAACGGCGCCATGACGCCACCGGCGACGCGGACGCCGAGGCGGTCGCGGAGGCGGCGATCCGCCGCGCCCAGGTGCGGTTGGAGGCCGCCGGGACGTCCCCGGCGGGCGGCGCCGGCGGGTCCGCGCCCCGATAGGCGCAGGCATGGCCCGCCGGCGGGTGGGGGTGGCGCTGCTCCTGGACCAGCCCACCGCCGACGAGGTCAACGGGCTGCGGCGTGCCCTGGGAGCGCCCGACCTGACCCGCATCGCGCCCCATGTCACCCTGGTGCCCCCGCTGAACCTGGCCGTCGCCGAGCTGCCGGCGGCGCTCGAGACGCTGCGGTCAGCGGCCGGCGGGCTGGGCGCTCCGCTGCGCTTGACGATCGGGCCGGTGGCGACGTTCGCCCCTGACAGCCCGGTGCTGTACCTGGAGGTCGGCGGCGACCTCGGAGCGCTGCGGGCGCTGCGCCGGGCGGTCGGTGCCGGGGCCCTCGAGCGGGCGACCCGGTGGCCCTACGTGCCGCACGTCACCCTCCTCGACGGTGCCGGCGACGACGCCCTGTCGGCTGCGCCGGCGGTCCTGCGCCGTTACGGCGCGCTCAGCGAGGTCGACCGGGTGGTGTTGCTCGAGGAGCGGGTGGTCGCCGGGGGGAACGGGTCGTCCGGGAGGCACCGGTGGTGGGCGCCCCTCGCCGACGCGGCGCTCGCGCCGCGGGCGGTAGTCGGTCGCGGAGGACTCGAGCTCGCCCTCTCCAGGGGCCGGCTGGCCGGTCCCGACCTGGTCGGCTTGGCGGCAGCCGAGGGATTCGCCGTACCCCCCGCGGTCCACGGAGACCGCCCCGAGGCCCCCGGGGACCCCGCCGCCCCCGGGGACCCTGCGGCCCACGGAGACCCGGTGTCCGTCAGGGTCTCGCCGGCCACGAAGGTCCCGGGGGTTGCTGCGCAGCGCGGCGACCGGCCCGGAGCTCCGGATGCGGGTCGGTTCCCCCGACCGGTGGTCGTCACCGCCTCCCGGGACGGGATCGCCGTCGGGGGGGCCGCCGCCTGGTGGGAGGAGGGACGCTCCCGGGCCGGCGTCGTCGTAGCCGCCCCGGTCCGAGGCCAGGGGATCGGGAGGCAGCTGCTGGCCCACCTCGAGTCGTCGCTGCTCGACGCCGGCTGGGCGATCCCCGCCATGGTCAGCGTCGGCCCGGCCGGCTTCTACCGGGCGTGCAGCCGTTGGACCGTGGCCGAGGAGCCCGGCAGGCAGAGGCCGGGCTAGAGGCCGGGGTCGGTGCGGCGTGGGCCGGCTCGGCTCAGGCGACCGTCGGAGCGTAGGCGGCCAGCTTCCCCAGGCGGTGGCGCGCCTCGATGCGCCGTACGGTGCCCGAGCGGGAGCGCATGACCAGCGACTCGGTGGCCGCCCCCTGACCGTCGAACCGGACGCCCCGCAACAGCTCGCCGTCGGTGACGCCGGTGGCGGCGAAGAAGCAGTTGTCGCCTCTCACCAGCTCGTCGGTCGTGAGGATCCGGTCGAGGTCGTAGCCGGCAGCGCGGGCGGCGTCGCGCTCGGCGGCGTCGCGGGGCCACAGCCGGCCCTGGATCTCCCCTCCCATGCATTTCAACGCGGCGGCGGCGATGACCCCCTCGGGGGTGCCGCCGACGCCGAGGAGGATGTCGGTGCCGGACTCCGGCCAGGCGGTCGCCAGCGCGGCGGCCACGTCCCCGTCGGAGATCAGCCGGATGCGGGCGCCGGCCGCGCGGACCTCCTCGATCAGGGCGCGGTGGCGGGGACGGTCGAGGATCACCGCGGTGACGTCCCGGGGCGAAGAGCCCTTGGCAGCCGCCACCGCCCGGATGTTGTCCGCGGGGGGGCGGCGGAGGTCCACCGCGCCCGCCGCTTCCGGCCCCACGGCGAGCTTCTCCATGTACACGCACGGTCCGGGGTCGAACATCGTGCCCCGTTCGGACACCGCGATGACCGCCAGCGCCCCGTTGCGGCCGAGGGCGGTGGGCGTGGTGCCCTCGACCGGGTCGACGGCCACGTCCACCCGGGACCGCGAGCCGTCGCCGACCCGCTCGCCGTTGTAGAGCATGGGCGCCTCGTCCTTCTCGCCCTCGCCGATCACCACCACGCCGTCCATGGCCACCGAGCCGAGGACCGCCCGCATGGCGTCCACCGCCGCTCCGTCGGCCCCCTCCTTGTCGCCCCGTCCCATCCACCGCCCGGCGGCCATCGCGGCCGCCTCGGTCACCCTCACCAGCTCGAGGGCGAGGTTGCGGTCCGGGGCGCTGTCGGGCGGCGAGGCGGCCATGGCGGGAACCTACCCGAGGCCGGTAGCGCCCCATCGGCCGCCCGGCGGCACCGGCCGGGGAGTGTGCCGGTCGCGGGGCGCCGACGGGAGGGGGGACCCGCCGAGCGGCCCGACCCGGGGTAGATTGGTTCCCCGTGGCAACGACCACCCTGGGTGACAGACGCGCCCCGACGACGTTTCTCGCCGAGGTCCGCCGGGCGTGGCAGGACACGCGCCGGCCCGGCCATCGGGCCATGCCCGTCCTCGGCGGGCTGGTCGTCGCGGCCGGGGTGGTACTGCGTTTCTACTGTCCGAGCGTGCTGTGGCTCGACGAGGCGATCAGCGTCAACATATCCAAGCTGCCGGTGGCCGCGATCCCCGGCGCCCTCGGCCAGGACGGCGCCCCACCGCTGTTCTACGTGCTCCTGCACTTCTGGATGAAGGTGTTCGGCCAGGGGGACGTGGCGGTGCGGGCCCTCGGCGGGGTGACCTCGGTGCTGGCTCTGCCTTTCTTCTGGGCCGCCGGGCGGCGGGTCGGAGGGGTGCGGGTCGCCTGGATCACCTTCTTCGCCGCGGTGACCTCGCCTTTCGCCATCTTCTACGCCACCGACGCGCGGATGTACTCGCTGATGATCCTCTGGTGCGTGCTCGGCTTCCTCGCGGTCGCCCGGGCGCTCGAGGCCCCCACCCGGGGTCGTCTCCTGGCCGTCGGGCTGCTGGTGGCCGCCGTGCTCTACACCCACTACTGGGGCCTGTACCTGGTCAGCACCACCGGACTGTGGTTGGCCTACCACCTGTGGCGTCACCAACGGGGTCTGCCGTCGAGGCTGAGCCGTGCTGCCGCGGCCCGGACCTTCGGCGCGATGCTGCTCGGCAGCCTGACCTTCGTGCCCTGGGTTCCGATCTTCTGGTTCCAGGCGCGCCACACCGGCACGCCCTGGGCCCCGTCGCCGACGCCGGCTGCGCTGATCCGGGTGTTCGACGGCTTCGCCGGCACCGGACCCTGGGCTGTGCTCCTGGCCTTCTGCTACTTCTGCCTGGTGGCGCTCGGTGTGTTCGCCCGCCGCCCCGCCGGGGAGGCCGGGTCCGAGCCGCCGGCGGGTGCCGCGCGCGGCGACCTCGAGGCGATCTCCCACCTCGATCCGACGCCGGCGACCTCGAGGGCGAAAGCGGCGCGCCTGGTCGACCGGGCCATCGGCTTCGCCGGCTTCGGCCCCGGCGGTGCCGGCAACCCCGGGCATCGCCGGTCGGGCGAGGGGCTCACGCTGGTCCTGGCCCCTAACCGCAGGGCCATGCCGGTGGCCGCGGTGCTCACCGGGACCCTGCTGCTCGCCCTGCTGGGCGGGATCGCCGACGACGCGGCGTTCGTCGCCCGCTACACCGCCGCCGTGCTCCCGCTGTTCGTGCTGCTGGTGGCGCTCGGGATCGACGTGCTCACCCGCCGGCGGCTGGTCGTCGGAGCGCTCTCGGTGCTCTGCGTCGCCGGGCTGCTGACCGCGGCCGGCAACAACAGCCAGCAGCGCAGCCAGGCCGGGCAGATCGCCCAGGTGCTCAACGCCGAGGCCCAGCCCGGCGATCTGGTCGTCTACTGCCCCGACCAGCTCGGTCCGGCGGTCAGCCGCCTGGTCGACGTCCCCGGCCTCGAGCAGTTGACCTTTCCCCGGGCGATCGGGCCGCAGCGGGTCGACTGGATCGACTACCGCCGGGTGGTGGCGGGGACCAACGTCGAGGCCTTCGCTCAGAACATGCTCGCCAACCTCCAGCCCGGCCACACCCTGTGGCTGGTGTGGCGCAACGGCTACGCCCCGTTCGGAAGTGACTGCGGCGACCTGGCGAGCTGGTTCTCCCTGACCCAGGGCCAGGGCACGACGGTGGTCAAGGCCAACCCGTCGTTCCTCTACGAGCACGAGAACCTGGTCCGCTACCCCGTCGGCTGACCGGTCGCCCGCCGCCACCCGCGGTCGCGGACCGTCCGGGCCACCAGGGGCGCACCCGTGCCGCCCCGCTACTCACCAGGACGGCGGCGCCGGTAGCGTGACCGCCCCGAGGAGATGACTGTGAACGACGAGCTAGGACAACCCGACCCGGCAGCGACCGGAGACCCCGGCTCACCGGTCGACCCCGACGGTCTGGCCGGTGTGGGCGGGGAGGTCTCGGCTGACCCGGCCGGCGTGGGCGTCCCGGCCG
>JAJZWW010000248.1 GCA_021846485.1 Actinomycetes bacterium | reverse complement strand
GCCGACGCCCGGGCCAACCTCGCCGACCTCGGCGCCCGGGTGGTGCGCTGCGAGGTCGGGGCGTGGCGGCCGGAGCCGGCCGAGGCGGTGGTCGCCGACCCTGCCCGGCCCGGCCTCGGCCGTCCCGGGGTGGTCGCGGTGGACGGGACCGGGGCGGGCGTGCTCGTGCTGGTGAGCTGCGACCCGGCCTCGCTCGGCCGTGACGCCGCCCTGCTCGGCGCCGGGGGCTGGGCGCTGGAGGAGCTGACGATCCTCGACGCCTTCCCCCACACGCCCCACGTGGAGTGCGTCACTCGCTTCACCAGGCCGGTCGCCTGATCAGGCCCGGGTCGGGGCGGTCCGGGGCGTGGAGCCGGGCCGGGGCCGGCCGGGTCACGGTGCCACCCACTCGGGGTGGGAGCGCCACGACGGCTCCCTGCGGCGCCGGCGGAGGTCGGTCTCCCGGAACAGGGCGACGAGGGCCAGCCCGGAGGGCCCGACGCCGACGTGGCCGGCGGACTCGTCCACCCCGACGGCCAACCGGCGGTTACCGGCGGTTAGGACCCTTCCGGCAACTACTACTTGGACGGCGTTACCAACTTCGGCCGTGTCAGCACACAGTTCTCGGCCTTCGGCCGTCCAAGTAGTTGCCGCTCGGGCCCTTACCGGGTGCAGCGGACCGAGCTGGGTGCGCTCAATGCCCGATTCGGGGCTCGGATGCACCCAGTTCGGCTCTACGCACCCAGTACCCGCCTCGGTCTCGACAACTTCCCACTCCGAGTGCCGGTCGGGCAGCCGCGGGGTCGGCGGGCGGAGGGCTCCCCGCCCGCCACATCCTCCGTCGGGTCAGGGGAGGCGGGCCGAGCGCTGGTCGGTGCTGCCGGGGACCACCGGGGTGAGGTCGTAGGGCGCGCCACAGTAGGGGAGCCTGGCGTTGGTCGCGAGCTGCTGGCTCGAGCCGTTGGGCGGGATCACGAGCACCGCGGTTGTGTCGGGGCACGCCTTGTTGGAGACCGCGTCGTAGTCCTCGCCGTAGACGTCGAAGGCGGCGTGGCCCCCCGGGGTCAGGGAGACCTCGCGGTAGGGGAGTGAGCCCGGCGGGGCGAGGTAAGGGACCCGCCGGGTCGGGGTGGGCAGCGACCGGCCGCCCTTGCCGACCGCCTGGAAGCCGGGCCAGCCCTCGAGGTGGCAGTTGCCGGCCACCCGGTCGGTGAGCACGAAGGTTTGGCGGAGCACGCCGGCGGCCCCGGTGAGCCCGGAGGCCGGAGCGGCGAGGCCGAGCTGGTACGACCGACACCTGGGGTCGGGGGTGGACGTGCGGGCCCGGCCGTATGGGGGGGCGCCGAAGTTGAAGACCCGGCCGCTCTCGGCAGCGAGCCAGTAGGAGCCGTGCACGCGCGGGTCGGCGGTGACCGCGGCGACCGGGGAGGGCAGCGACCCCCCCGCCAGCGAACCCAGGAACGAGGTGTGGAAGTTGTACACGTTGCCGGCGGCGGACACCACCAGGTAGCCGGTGGGGGTGGCGACGATGCCGTCGATCGCGACCGGGGTGCGGCCGGCGGGCGAGCCGTACCAGGGGGCGTGGAAGTGGTACACGTTGCCGGCGGCGGTGGTCACCCAGTAGCCGCCGGTGAACGGGTCGACGGCTATGCCCGCCGCCGGGGCGGGCAGGATACGCCGGGAGGCCGAGCCGTACCAGGGGGTGTGGAAGTTGTAGACGTTGCCCTCGGCGCCAACGAGGAGGTAGCCGGTGGCGGTGGCGGCGATGCCGACGATCCGTGCGGGGAGGCTCCGCCCGGCGGCTGAGCCGTACCAGGGGGTGTGGAAGTTGTACACGTTGCCCGCCGAGGTGGCCTCCAGGTAGCCGGTCGAGGTCGACGAGATGCCCACCGTCGTCGGTGCCGCCGGCGGGACCCACGACGCAGCCGACGCCGTCCCGGTTCCCGGCGCGACGAGCAGGGCTCCCAGCGCCACGGCGGTCGCCGCCGCCACCCGCCCCAGCCAGCCACCGGCTGGGCCGCGCCGGAGCCGGCCGTCGACAGTTCCTTCCACCAAGTTCTCCTCTCCCACCGAGCTCTCCTCACGCCAGCGGGCCCGCAAGGTGGGCCCTCACCCGCTCCGACGCCGCGCACGGCGGAGAGGTTCCCGGCGGGCGGACGGCGCGTCTCGGGGGGACTTTCCCGTAGGGTTGGGCGGTGCCCGAGCTGTCGCTCCTGACCGTGCATGCCCACCCCGACGACGAGGCGTCGAAGGGTCCGGCGACTGTCGCCCGCTACCACGCCGAGGGGGTGCGCACCGCCCTGGTGACCTGCACCGGCGGCGAGGAGGGCGACATCTTGAACCCGGCGCTGGACGTTCCCGGGGTCCGGGAGCGCCTCCCCGAGCTGCGGCGCGCGGAGCTCGCCGATGCCGCCCGGGTGATCGGCTACGACGAGGTGGTGTGGCTCGGATACCGGGACTCGGGTATGCCCGGCACGCCGGCCAACGAGGACCCCCGCTGCTTCGCCCGGGCCCCCCTCGACGACGCCGTCGGCCGCCTGGTGGCGGTCGTCCGGCGGGTCCGTCCCCAGGTCGTCGTGGCCTACGGGCCGGACCAGAAGGGCTATCCCCACCCCGACCACCTGCGGGTCCACGACGTGGCGGTCCGGGCCTTCGACGCCGCCGCCGACGCCGACCGCTACCCGGAGGCCGGGGAGCCCTGGGCTCCCGCCCGGCTGTACTACATCGGCTGGTCGGCAGGTCGTAGCCGGGCGGCACACGAGAAGTTCCTCGAGCTCGGGAGGCCCTCCCCGTTCGAAGGGGAGCGCCTCGAGCGGCTCCTGCACGCCCCGGAGCGCCCCGCCGGCGCACCCCCGCTCACGGTGGTGGACGTGTCCGGCTACACCGCCGTGCGCCGCCTGGCCCTGCTCGCCCACCGCACCCAGGTCGACCCCGAGTCGCCCCACTGGTTCGGCCTGCCCCCGGAGGTCGCCGACGGGCTCTACCCGCTCGACGAGTACGAGCTGGGCCGCAGCCGGGTCACGCCCGCCGCCGCCGGCGGCGACGACTTGTTTGCCGGCCTGCGCGACGAGTCGACCGAGCGGTCGGGCAGGGTCGCCTCGAGTGCCTGAACCGGCCGCCGCGCCTGAACCGGCCGCCGCGCAGGGGGTGGCGGGCGACCCGGCGGCGCTGGCCGTGGAGCTCGGCGGTGAGCTGGAGCCGGTGCCCGGCGCGAGCGGGACCGTCGCGGTCGAGCTTCCCGGGCTCCCCGGCGGCGGGCCGGCGGCGGTGGTCCGCTGGCAGGACGGACGGCCCGTCGAGGTGCTCGACCCGGCCACCGACCTGGACCTCGACTTGACCTTCAGCCTTCCGGCGCCCGAGGCCGGGGAGGTGGCCTCCGGTCGGCTCTCGCCGAGCGTCGCCTACATGCGAGGCAGGCTGAAGACCTCCGGCGACCCGGGGCTCGCCTTGGTGGTCCTCGCGGCCACCGCCACGCCGACCTTCGAGCGCTGGCGCCGGTCGCTCGGCGCGCGCTGACCGGCCGCCAGCTGCATGGACCGCGAGCAGCCGGTGGTCCCGCAGTGGGGTGGCGAAGCTGGCGGGACCGTAGGGCCACAGGGCCGCTCTGATCCGCCGGGCGGCGCAGCTCCGGACTCCGGTCGCATGCCGCCCTCGTTCACCTACGCCAGCGACGGCGCCCTCGTGGTGGCCATCGGGCGTTACCACGAGTCGGCGCTCGCCGAGGCCTACCGGCGCCACGGCGGGGCGGTCTACGGCCTGGCCAGGCGCCTGCTGCGCGAGCCGGCGGTCGCCGAGGACATCGTCCAGGAGGTCTTCCTGCGGCTCTGGCACGACCCGGAACGCTACGACCCGGAGCGGGGATCGCTCCGGTCGTTCCTCCTGGCGCTCACCCACGGCCGCTCGATCGACCGCCTGCGCGCCGACCACTCCCGGCGTGAGCGGGAGGAGCGTGAGGCTCGCCAGGCGGCCACCGCGGGCTACGACCTCGAGCTCGAGGTCATCGACTACACGGTCGCCGAAGCCGTCCGGGAGGCGTTGGCCGCCCTCCCGACCGACGAGCGCCAGGCGATCGAGCTCGCCTACTTCGAGGGGCACAGCTACCGCGAGGTCGCTACGGCTCTCGGGCAGCCAGAAGGTACGATAAAGAGCCGGATCCGCAGCGGGCTGCGGCGTCTGAGAGGTTCACTCTCCGAGGCCGGGGTGGCTGGCGGACGGGGCGATTGAGCTCTCCATGACCGATCACCACGCACTCCAAGAGCTGCTCGGCTCCTACTCCCTCGACGCCGTCGACCCCGACGAGGCGCGAGCCGTCGAGGCTCACCTCGAGGTCTGCGCCCGGTGCCGGCAGGAGCTGGCGGAGTACCGGGAGGTGACCAGCCTGCTCTCCTACCCCGGGGGGGAGGCCCCGCCCGGGGTGTGGGACCGGATCGCCGCCGGCATGCACGACGGGGCGCCGGAGCGCAACCTCGATCGGATCGGCGTGGAGCTGCTCGCCGAGGTCCGCGACCAGGGGAGCGGCCGAGCCCTGGTCCCCCGCGCGTCCCGGATGCGCCCGGTCGACGACACCCGGCGGCACAGGCCCAGCTGGCAGGCGCCGGCCGCCTGGCTCGCCGCCGCGGCAGTCGCCGCCGCGGCGGTGCTCGGCGCCGAGGTCGCCCACCTCGACGGACGGCTGTCCCACGTCGAGCAGGCGGCGGCGACCGCGCCGGCGACGATGAGCGACGTGCGGGCCGCCCTGTCGGTGCCCGGCCACCGGGAGATGACCCTGCGGGGCCCGGGGTCGGCGAGCCTCTCGGTGGTGATGCTCCCCTCGGGGATCGGCTACGTGTACCACCCGCATCTGCGCCCGCTGCCCTCGGACCGTACCTACCAGCTGTGGGGTGTGGTCGGCTCGCAGGCCATCTCCTACGGGCTGCTCGGCCCCCGCCCGACAGTCGAGGAGTTCCGGGCCGGGTCGGGCGTGAGGGCGCTGGCGGTCACCGACGAGGTCGGCACCGGAGTGGTCGTCGGCCACCAGCCGTTCAGCGTGTCGGGGGCGGTGCCCCCGGCCGCTATCTGAGCCGGCCCGTCCCCTTCGTGATCCCCGCCCGGCCCCTGGCAGACTGAGGCGATGCGATGGAGTGTGGCCGAGGTGCTGGAAGCCACCGGTGGGTCGCTGCTCGCCGGCGACCCGGCGGCGGGCTTCGACTCCGTGGGGACCGACTCCCGTTGGCTCGGGCCGGGCGGCCTCTTCGTCGCCCTCCGGGCGGCCCGGGACGGCCACGACTTCCTGGCCGGCGCTGCCGCGGCCGGCGCTGGCGGCTACCTCGTCGAGGCCGGCCACCCGGCCGCCTC
>JAJZWW010000247.1 GCA_021846485.1 Actinomycetes bacterium | reverse complement strand
GGGGCGGCGGGGGCGGCGGGGCGGTCAGCGCACCCTCACCTCCGAGCCGACCGCGCCCTCCTCCCCGGAGGCGACCGCGCCCTCCTCCCCGGAGGTGCGTAGGGTTGGGCCATGATCATCGGTCTGCTGTTCGCATGGATAATCGGGGGCTTGGTGATCGGCGCCCTCGGGCGCGCCGTGTCACCCGGGCACGCCCGGATGGGGATCGGCGCCACCCTGCTCGTCGGTCTGGCCGGGTCGTTCATCGGAGGGGTCGTGGGCCTCGCCGTCGGAGCCGGGTTCATCATCCGGTTCGTGATCTCGGTCCTCGGCTCGGCGGTGATCGTGAGCGCCATCCACAGCCAGCGTCACTTCACCCGCCGCCAGCTGCGCCACTAGCCCAGCCCGCCGGACCGGGGGCCGGAACTGGGTGCATAGAGCCGAAGTGGGTGCACTCGACGCCCGCATCGTGCCCTGAGAGCACCCAGTTCGGTCCGATGCACCAAGTTCGACCTGCTGCACCCCCAGTTCGACCTGCTGCCCCCCAGTTCGACCTGCTGCACCCCCAGTTCGACCTGCGTGACCAGCCGGCGTGGTGGTCCACCCACCGCCAGTCGAACCGATCCGGTTCCCGGGGTGATCCGCATCGGGGTGCCCAGGGTGCGTATGGTTTGGGGGATACGCCTTGCCGCCCTGCTGCCCTCCTCGAGCGACCGCTCGAACCGGCTACCCCGGTAGCGCCAGCGGAGCGCGCCTGACCGGTGGCCGCCCACCGCAAGCGCAGGAGCAGGAGCAGGCCCGCGCTGGCCGCGCTGGCAGCTCTCGCCGCTCTGGCGGTGGCCCTGGGCGGCTGGGTAGCACTCGCCAGGCCCGGCCCGGCGACGCGGACCACCGCCGGCGCTGCCCGGACGACGAAGTCGGGGAAGCCGGCCAGCACGACCGGCGCCCGGCGGCACGCAACCGGCAAGTCCTCGCAGCCGGCCACCTTCATGGGACCCTACGGGATGGAGGCCCGCTGGGTGGTCGCCGAGAACCGCAAGCCGGGCACCACCGCTTGGAGGATCACCGGCCCGACGCCGGGGACGATCGCCGGCTGGTTCAACAGCGTGTCCGCGACCGTGGGCAGCCGGCTGACGCTGTATGTCACCACCAACGCCAGGAGCTTCCGGGTCGACGCGTACCGCATGGGCTACTACGGCGGCGACGGGGCGCGCCTCGTGTGGTCCTCCTCCCCCGTCCCCGGCCGCCACCAGCCCCCGTGCCCGGTGACGCCGGGGCTCAACATGGTCTCCTGCGACAACTGGTCACCGAGCCTCCGGGTGAACGTGACCCCCGCCTTCGTCCAGGGCGACTACCTCTTCGAGCTGGTGGGCTCCGGGGGCCAGAAGAGCTACGTGCCACTCACCGTGACCGACCCGTCCAGCCGGGCGACCTACCTGGTGAAGAACGACGTGTTCACCTGGCAGGCGTGGAACCCCTACGGCGGCTACGACCTCTACCAGGGCCGCGGCGCCTGCCCACCCGGCTCGCCCACCTACCCCCCCTGCAACCGGTCGCGGGTGGTGTCGTTCGACCGGCCCTACGGGTACGGCCACGGGGCGGGGGACTTCCTCGGCAACGAGCTGCCCTTCGTCTACTGGGCGGAGAAGCACGGGCTCAACGTCACCTACACCACCGACGCCAACGTCGACGCCAGCCCTGCGGTCCTCCTGCGCCACACCACCTTGCTCTCGCTCGGCCACGACGAGTGCTGGGCGCTGGACGAACGCCTCGGCGCCCAGGCTGCGGTGGCCAAGGGCCACAACGTGGTCTTCTTCGGCGCCAGCCCGATCCTGCGGCACGTGCGCCTCCAGTCCTCGCCCATCGGCCCCTACCGCGAGATGGTCGACTACCGGAGCTCCGCCGAGGACCCCCTCGACGGCAAGGCCAATCCCCTCCTCGTCACTGGCAACTGGTGGGGTTCGCCGCCGACCAACTGGCCGGAGGCGGGCTTCGTCGGCGAAGCCTACGGAGGGTACCTCCTACCCGGGGCCCGACCGGCACCGATGGTGGTCGCCGACGCCTCCTCGTGGATCTTCAAGGGGCTCGGCGTGCACAACGGCTCGACCATCCCGGGTGCACTGGTGAGCGACTTCGACCAGCTGGACCCCAACCTGCACCCCCCCGACCTCCAGGTGCTCGCCCACTCCCCGATCCCCGCATCCGAGAGCCAGGCGGTCTCCCCGCCGGCGTACTCGGACATGACCTACTGGACCAACCCCAAGAGCGGCGGCGGGGTCTTCGACACCGGCACCGTCGCGTGGATCCCCGACATCCCCCACATCCCCCAGATCGACCGGATGACCGGCAACCTGCTCACGCTCTTCGGCCGGGGGCCCGCCGGCCGCTACCAGCCGTCCCGGGCAAACTGGGCATCGTTCGCGGGCTGACCCCGCCCGCCGCCACCTCACCCGGCGCCGGGTGACGGCACCGCCAGGAGATCGATGTGGCTCGCGCTCGTGGCGTCGAAGCGGGCGAGGATCTACGGGATGGTCGCGACACCGATCGTCCTCGGTCGACTCGACAGCACCTCGAAAGAGCACCCGAGGCGTTCGAAGCCTCGCAACACATCCTCTCCTGCTGGCGCCCTCACCCCCCGATGCGAGGCGCGAGCGCGCCGCCCGGTACGGCCCGGTTCAGGGCTCGACGACCACCCCGGCGGTGTCGGGGGCCAGCACCAGGACCCGACCGGGCACGCCGGAGCGTTCCAGCAACCCGGCGGCCACTTTCCCCAGATCCTCCGCAGCCGCCGAGCGGGCGAGACCCATCAGGCTCGGCCCCGCCCCCGACCAACAGCTGGTGAGCGCCCCCGCCTCCCTCAACCCGGCGAGCAGGCCGGGCGCCTCGGGGAACAGCCGGCTGCGGGCATCCTGGTGGAGCCGGTCGTCGCCGGCCTCGGCCACCAAGGCTCCGGCGTCGGCCAGTCCGGCGACGAGCAGGGCCAGGCGCCCGAGGTTGAAGCCGGCGTCGGCGTGGGGCACCGTCGCCGGCAGCGCGGCGCGGGCCTCGGCGGTCGGCAGGGGCCGGTCGGGGACCACCAGCACCGCTCGCAGGTCCGGGTCGAGGGCGAGGCGGCGGGCGACGGGGCCCCCGCCGATCTCGGCGGCGGCGACCAGGCCGCCGAGGGTGGAAGCCGCCGCGTTCTCCGGGTGACCGTCGACCCGGGCACCCCAGACCAGCGGGTCAGGCGCGCCCGCAGCCGCCGCCGCGGCGACCGCCAGCGCCGCCGAGGACCCGAGACCCCGCCCCACGGGTATCTCCGAGGCGACGCTGATCTCCAGCGCATCGGTGCCGGCCACCGCCGAGGCCACCCGGACGGCCAGGTGGCGGGCGTCGCGGGGCAGGTCGGCACCCTCCCCGCTGGCGCTCACCCGCAGCGCCGGCGCGGGTCGGACCTCCACCTCCACGTACAGGGACAGCGCGAGGGCCAGGGCGTCGAAACCCGGACCGAGGTTGGCCGCCGAGGCGGGCGCCCGCGCGCGCATGGGCGGCGACGTTAGTGGCCCGGCCGCGGCGCTCCGGGCCGCCGCCAGGGCCCGGGCAACCCGCCAGGGACCGGACAACCTGCCAGGGCCCGGGCAACAAGGAGAATGGGCTCCTTCGGGGCTAGCCGACTTCCACTGGCACGGCGCTGTAACCCGAGAGGGCCAGGCGCCGGCGGCGCGGCGGGCTGCCCACGAGGCGCATGTCGGGGAGGACCTCGGCGGCGGCCCGCAGGTACTCCTGACCCTCCAGCCGGGCGAGGGGGGCGCCCAGGCAGTGGTGGATCCCGGCGGCGAAGCTGAGCGGAGGGCCCTCGTCGCGCCCCACGTCCAGGCGGTCGGGGTCGGAGAAGCGCGCCGGGTCGCGGTTGGCCGCGCCGAGCAGGGTGACCACCGCCTGGCCGGGAGCGACCCGCTCGCCGGCGACCTCCGCCGCCTCGAGGGCACGCCGCACGTCGACCTGCACCGGCGAGTCCCAGCGCAGCAGCTCCTCGACCGCCCGGGCCACGATCGCCGGCTCCTCCCGCACTCGCCGCCACTGGTCGGGGTGACTGAGCAGCGCCACGGTGGCGTTGCCGATCAGGTTGGTCGTCGTCTCGAACCCGGCAGCAAACAGCAGGGTGGCCACCGCGACCACCTCGTCGTCCCGCAGGGCCTCGCCGGACTCCTCGACGGCCAGCAGGTCGCTCAACAAGTCGTCGGCCGGCTGCCGGCGCCGCAGCGCGAGGAGCTCGGAGAAGTAGCGCTCGACCTCCTCCGAGGCCTCCTCGGAGCGTCGCAGCTCCTCGAGCGACGCGCCCGGCTCGACGCCGGCGGCCATCGCGGTGATCAGCGCCCGGAACCCCGGCCGGTCCGATCCCGGGACGCCGACCAGCGTGCCGATGACCGCGACCGGCAGGGGGAAGCCCACCACCTCGAGCACGTCGCCGCCGCCGGTGCCGGCCAGCTCCCCGACCATCGTGCGGGCCGAAGCGGCGACGCCCGCCCGCAGGCGCTCGACCCTCCTGGGCGTGAAGGTCCGCGCCACGAGGCGGCGCTGGCGGGTGTGGGCCGGCGGGTCGAGGAACAGCATCGAAGCCGCCCGGTGCTCGGCGCGCAGTCGCTCCCGCTGCTCCTCCCGGAAGCGGCGCGCGGCGTCGTCCGCCTCGGGCACCAAGCCGGGCTCGGCTCCCTCCGGGTTCTTGCCGAAGCGGGCGTCGTGCAGCACCCGGGCGCAGTCCTCGTAGCGGGTGACGAACACCGCACCGGTGGCACTGCGGTGCACCGGCGCGGTCGAGCGCAGGTGGCGGTAGAGCGGAGCAGGGTCGGCGACGCCCTCGGGGGTGAGGAACAGCCGCGCCAGGGCTTCGTCTGCGCCGAGACCCTCGATCGGACCGGCCATCACACCTCCTTGCCGTGTCCTACCGGGCGTGCCTTGCAGTACCAAGGGTACGCGGAGGCCCAGGAACGCCCCCGCCGGGCCACCCACCCCGCCGGCTGGCCGGTAACCTCGAGCCCCGGCTCGTAGCAGCCGTCGTAGCGGCCGGCGTCGAGCGGAGGCGAGATGAAGGCCAGCGGACGCGAGGTGAGGGCAAGATGAGGCGGAGCGCAGCCGACGGGGCCCCTGCGGCCGTCGGGAGCGACCGGGCGGTCGGCGACCAGGAACGGGCCCGGCAGCGGACCGGTCTGGCCCTCGCGGTGGTGATGACCGGGGTGCTGCCGCTACGACATCTGCTACGACGCGTCCAAGCGCCGCTGGCAGCTCGACGCGTCGTGGCGCACGCACAACCAGCCGATCGCCTCCCTCGACCAGCTGCGCCGGGGCCCGGTCGTCGCTGT
>JAJZWW010000246.1 GCA_021846485.1 Actinomycetes bacterium | reverse complement strand
GGACGACCGCTGCGGTCAGCTCGGCGATCGAGCCAGCGTTACCACCTGGAGAGGAATCGCGCGTCGGAATTCCCAACGGTACGCGCGAGCCTCGGCGAGGTGGTGGACCCCGCTATCCAAGTACTCATAAACCACCGCATTTGACCCTCCGGCGACCCCGGCCCAGGACTGGCTCGGAGGACGTGTCAATAGTCAAGTCCGAAATCAACGCCCCATCCATTGATGCCGCACCGTTTTTGATCGGCAAAGCGGCGACCGATGCTCCGAAGCAGATGTGGTCTGGGCGGCGGGTATCTGCCACCGGGGAGGGTGCTCTGGCGGCCGAACAGCCGGTTATTGCTCCAGTCTGTCCAGCCAGATTTCGTACCAGTCTCGGCGGACTCGGATGTCGCCGTTGTGGAGGCGGATGTGGCGGGGGAACCAGGGGGCGCCGCGGGCGGACCATTTGTAGGCGGTGGAGGTGGACACGCCAAGGTCGGCGGCGATTTGGCGGATGGAGAGCCAGCGGGCTTCGGTGGTGAGGCCGTGGCGGTCGGCGGCGCTGGGGGTCAGCTCGCGGGCGAGGGTCATCGGTCGCCGCCAGGGTCGCAGATGATCGTCGTGTTGGAGGTGGTGATCCCTGGCGGGTCAGGGCTGGCCGCCGGGCGGGTGCCGGCGTGGCGTTCGACGGCGGCGGCCAGGCGCCGTTCGACTCGCTCGGCGGCGGCGGGCTGGTGGGCTTCGATGGTCTCGGCCGCCCGGCGGGTGAAGGCGGTCCGCCCAGCGGGCGGGAGCCGGGTCCCGTAGGTGGCGATGTGCTCGATGAAGGTGGCGATGTCGCCGTTGGTGGCGGCGTCGATGCCGATGCTGACGGCGACGGGGGCCAGTACCTCAGCGGCGGCGGTGGCGTAGCGGTCGCTGGCGTTGGGGGCGAGGTAGCGGCTGATGTTGCCGACTTCTGCTGCGAGCTGGTGAAGGCCGGCCGACCGCTCGGTGGGATTGTCGGGGAGCTGGTCGAGGGCGGCCTGGGTGAGCACCGCTCCGCAGTGCCGGGGCCGTACCTGGCCGTCGGGGGTGTTGAGGCATCCTCGTCGGGTGATGGCGGTGAGACCGTCTTGGTCACGGGCGGTGAGCCAGGAGGCGGGGTCGTGTCCCTCGGGCCAGGTGGTGATGACCGTCTCGCGGTGGCGGAGCGCGATACGGGCGGCCCATTCGAGGTTGGCGTCCTGGCCGGCGGGGTCGCCATCGGCGGCGAGGACGGGTGCGCGGGGGTGGAGGTCGAGGATCGTGTCGAGTTGTTCGTCCGAGAGGCGCACGCCGGAGGCGGAGAGAGGGGCGTACTTGGCGGACAGGCCCGCTCGGGCGGCCTGCGCTGCGATGGCGAGGGCGTCGAGGGTGCCTTCGACCACGATCACGTTGGCGTCGGGATCGAGGTGATGGGCGGCGGGCTGGTAGAGGGCGAGGTGCTTGTCGTAGGTGTGGGTGAGGGTCTGGTTGAGGTATCTCGGTTCCCGGTCGGTGGTGGCGCGTCCGATGATGCCGGCCACCTGGCCGCGCTCGTCGGTGACGGGCAGCAGCAGTCGGTCTCGGAAGAAGTCGATGACCGTGCCGTCGCGGCGGCGGGTGACGAGGCTGGCGTCGACCAGCTCGTCGTCGGTGAAGTGTTGTGCCCGGAGCCATTGGGTGAGGCCATCGGGCCGCTGCGGGGTGTGGCCGACGACCGGCCGCCCCGCTTCGACTTCCAAGGCGCCTACGTCGATGTTGCGCTGGTCGGTTAGGTGGCGGACGGCTTGGTGGTGCAGGGAGGTGAAGGTGTAGTACCGCCAGGCGATCTGCATGACCGCCCGGACCCGTTCGGGCGGGGTGCGTTCCAAGTCGGACGCATCGACGTCAGGACGGGACAGATAACGGCGGACGGTCGGGCCGCCGGTGTGGACGCCGTTGATGGGCCGGCCGTCATCGAGGATAGCGACGGCCTGGCCGGGTCGGACGCCTTCGATGTCGCACACCCACTGGACGACGTCGCCGTGGGCACCGCAGCCGAAGCAGTAGTAGCGGTGCCGGTCCAGGTCGAGGTGCATGGAGGGGTGGCGGTCGTCGTGGGTGGGGAGGGGCAGCAGACCATCGCCCGGCCGGCGTCGGGCACGGTGACCCCGGTGCGCCGGGCGACGGTCCCGAGGGGGTGGCGGGCGCGTACGTCGTCAAAGTCGATCCCGGCCATTACGAGCCCTGTCGGGCGAGGTGGACGGGTCGAAGGTGGCCGGCCCAGGCGGCGAATACCGCGGTGCGGGGTGACCAGCCGTCGCCGTAGGCCCGGTGCCAGTCCCATGCGAGCTGGGGTCGCTCGACGTGGAGCTGGTCGAGGTGGAGGTCTACGAGCCGAAGCCAGAGGTGGAAGCGCTGCTCGGCCTCGTCGGTGCGAGGGGGACAGCCGAGGGCACGGTGGACCGTCGCGGCTGGTTGGGTGTCGAGCCAGGTGGTCATGTCAGAGGCCGCCCGGTTGAGCCGGCCAGTCGAGTTGTCGTGGGTGGAATGGTCCGTTCTCCCGTCGCCCGTCGTGTTCCGGTCATGGACTTGGCCGACCGGCGGCCATCACTCGCCCTCGTCGCCTACGGCTGCGGTGATGGCGCGCTGCTCGCGGCGGGTGATGTCGTCGGTCACGAACTGTTCCCACTCGTCGGCGTCGAGGGGGTGGGTTTGGCGGGTCCGTGGCTCGTGGGTGGCGCCGCAGGCGAGCTGGCCGGTCCAGTCCCGTAGGCGGACCTCGATGAGCTGGAAGGCCCGGTGCCAATCCACCGCGGCGGTGCCGGGGGCGGTGTCTGAGTAGTTGACCCGCTCGGCGTCGCGCAGGGCAGCCAGGGCTTCGACGTGGCCGGGGTGGCGGAACCAGCAGCGAGGGATGACGTGGTGGTCGAGATGACCGAATCGTTCGGTCAGTGCTTCGACCCAGGCGCGCAGTGCGGCCCATTCGGCGCGGGCTTCGCCGGGGGTGAGGTCGGGCCAGAAGATGGGGCCGCTCAGCTCGTCGAGGTCGGGCGGACCGTCCGCTTCGTAGAGCGCGGCGAGCGCGGACACCCGTTCCGCCCGGCCTTGGTCATGGCTGTCGTCGTCTTCGAGCGGTCCGTGTTCGTGGCGGTCGTTCACTGGTGCTGTCCTTTCTCACAGTCGAGGACTGAGCGGCCCACGGCCAGATGGTCGTGGGCCTTGTGGCGGAGGGTGGTGACGATGAGGTCGGCGCCAGGAGCGGTCCGCTTCGAGGACCCGGTGCAGTGCCCGGTGGCAGGCCCGGCAGAGCGGGATGAGGTCGCCGTGGGTTTCGTGGCCGAGCCGGTCGTAGCTGCGGTGGTGGAGGTCGTCGTGGCGCAGCGACCAGACCGTCCCGCAGACGAGGCAGCGCGGCTCGTTGCCGTGGCGGGCGGCCCACTCGGTTGTCCATTGCTGGCGGCGGGCGAACCAGGAGGGGCTGGCCATGTAGTCGCGGTAGGCGACACGGCGTCGGAGTCGGCCGAGCGACCAGGCGATGCCGGGGCGGGGGTCACGCACCGACCGGCCAGCTCTGTGCGGCGTCACGGATGGCGGCTTCGATGCCGGCCCGGTCATGGCGGAGCTGAGCGGCGTCGGGCCGGGCGGTCCAGGGGTGGAGGGTGAGCATGATCGGCCGAGCGGAGCGCAACAGCAGCAGGCCGTGACCGAAGGTGATCGAGCGGATGGTGGCGGGGTCGAGGATGGGCCGGTCCCGGTTCGATGCCGAGACCGACCGGCCGCCGCCGGCCTGGCTGGTCTCGCTGTAGTCGCGTTCGGTGCGCTCGCCCACGAGCCGGGCGATGTCGGCCAGGTCGTCGGCGTCGCCTCCGCCGCCGAGGACGATCTTGACGATGGCCGAGTCCCATATCCCCTGGGCTTGTTCCCGGCCCCACCGGTCGCGGGCTTGGGCCAGGGATTGGAGCACGGCCAAGGTGGTGATCCCGGTCCCGCCGCCTTCGGACATGAGCGCCCCGAGGGAGGGCAGCGGGTAGTTGGCGGCTTCGTCCAGGACGAGCCCGAGGGGCGGGTCCAACCGGGCGCCGGGTGACCGGGCGGCGAGGCGGCGGGCGACCTCCACTACGTCTTCGACCAACGCGGCGACCAGCCCGGCGGTGGCCACCGCCCCCGAGGCCGTGCCGAGCAGGTACAGCGTGCCCCGGCGGGAGAGGAAGTCGGCGGGGTCGAACCGCTCGGCTGGGGCGGGTGACACCGCGTCGAGCACGGCGGGGTCCGCCAGCGCGGCGAAGGTGTTGGCGACCATCGCCCATACCGAGTCGCGTTGGCGGGGATCGGCCGAGACGATGGCGTCGAGGGCTCGGTCCCACGCCAGGGCGGCGCCAGGGGCGTGGACCAGAATGTCCACGGCGTCTTTGGCCGCGGCCGGGCTGAGCGACCAGCGGTAGAGGTCGGCCGGGGGCCGGTTGTCGAGGGCGGCGGCGTGGAGCAGGCAGCGCACGGCGGTCACCGTCTGTTGGCGCCAGAAGCTCCCCGATTCGGTGCCGTCGGCGGCGTCGACGCACAGGGCGTTGGCCCGGATCATTGCCGTCTGCGGGCGCTCACAGCCGCGCACCGGCGACCAGCGCAGCGCCGAGGGCACCCCGGTCGCCAAGCCTTGGGGGTCGAACACCCCGACCGGACCGAACTTGGCCCGTGCGGTGATGGTGGCGGCCAGGTTGTCCGAGCGGGTGGCGGTGGTGATGACCGCGCCCGGCGCGTCGAGCAGCATCGGGATCACCAGGTGGTAGCCCTTGCCCGAGCGGGGCGGCCCGAGCAGGACCATCGAGTCCTCCACTGACGACCAGCACCCGATCCCCCGCGAGGTGCCGAGCTGGTAGCCGACCTCGGCCGGTCCCGGTGAGACGAGCGACGGGCGAAGCGTCTTGGCTCGGCCCAGCAGGGCGGCTGGCCCGGCCGCGGCCCGAACCTGGTGGCGGTCGGCCAGACCCTCGATCCGGGTCGGGTCGTCGCGATCTCGACGCCGGTCGTGGCGCACCAGCCGCCACACCACCACGACGACGACCCCGACGAACAGGAGCACGGCGACGGTCAGGGTCCAGTAGCCGACAGCGGGGCCGACCGGGGCGTGCCAGGCTCGGCTCGGGTCGCCTGGATGGGCGAACGCCCCGAGCCCGGCGAGCGGGTCACCGTGGGGTACCCGGTGGCCCGACAGGCGAGCCGAGGCCGCACCAGCGAACCACAGCAGCCCGACGAGGACCACGCCGCCGGCCACCGCGTACGAGGTTGTCCCGCTGAAGGTGGAAGTTTGAGGTGGCGGTCCCCCGCCTGATGCCTACCGAGTGGTAGGTCTCGGGCGTCCGATCAAGACATCCGATCAGGAA
>JAJZWW010000245.1 GCA_021846485.1 Actinomycetes bacterium | reverse complement strand
AGCGCCAGGCCCGCCCGTAGCCGACGACCCCTGTCGTGACTCTGGCTACTAACAGGGCCCGGTCTGGGTCGTCTCGGTCCTGGGTGAGACGCTCGGACCAGCCGTCCGCGTGACCGCTGTGACGCTCGGCGATGGCTGCCGCCGCGGCGACGTCGTCTCCCAACGTCTCGGTGATCGTTGCTGGTATCGGCCGACGTTCGGCGCCCAGATCCCAACGAGCGAAGCGAAGCTTCGGCGAGCCAGCCACGCCGGGCAGCGTAGAGGCCGGTCCACCCCCGGCCGACTTCGCAGGGAATAGCCCATTCCCTGCGGCATCCTCGGCCCGTCGCGGTGTCACCGTGCGGGCCCACGCCGCTGAGCGTAGGCTCGCCCGGTACGCGTTCTGTGCGACATCACGGAAGGAGGGGCTGATGGGCAGGGTGCGACCGGCGTCGCGAGAAGGGCCGACTCTGGCCGCCGCCGTCGACCGGTTCTTGTCCCAGCCCGACCTGGCTGCCTCCACGGTCAGCTCCTACCGCCAGAGCCTGGAGGTGCTCACCGCCCAGCTCGGGGCCTCCGTGCCGATCAAGGAGCTGAACGTCGCCGATCTGGCCGAGGTGGCCAAGCAGCGCTGGGTCCGTGCCGCTCCGGCCACCTGGAACCGCCATGTGGCCACCCTCGGCTCCTTCGCCGCCTACGCCAGGGCACGAGGCTGGTGGGACAGCGACGGCACTGGCCTGTCCCGGCGGCGGGAGCATCCCGACCGCACCCGGGCCATCCCCACCGGCGAGCTGGAGCGGCTCTGGCGCCGCCAGGATGTGGCGCTGCGGGACCGGGCGCTGTGGCGCCTCCTTTATGAGTCCGCCGCCCGGGCCTCCGAGGTGCTCTCCCTCGACCTGGCCGAGCTGGACATCGACAACAAGCGGGCCAGGGTGACATCCAAGGGCGGAGCCACCGAGTGGGTGTTCTTCGGGGCCAGCGCCGCCCGGCTGCTCAACCGCCTGGTGGCCGCCAGGACCACCGGACCGGTGTTCCTCACCAAGCGCCGCCCCGCCCCGGCCCGGGCCCCGGCCCAGGTGGACCTGGACCCGGTGACCGGCAAGGCCCGCCTCTCATACCGGCGGGCCGAGGAGGTGTTCCACGACGCCACCGGCTGGACCCTCCACCAGCTGCGGCACTCGGCCCTCACCCACCTGGCCGAACAGAACGTGTCCCTCCCCCTGCTGATGGGCAAATCCCGGCACAGCTCGCTTCGCTCCCTGGAGCGCTACGCCCGCCCCGGGCCCGAGGCCGTCGCCGCCCTGACCGCCGCCCACGACCCGGCTCGGCGCCGGCGGCGGTAGCAGCGGTGCCCGCCCGGTTGCTGCGCTCCGAGGAGCTGGCCGCCCTCGACGCCTTCCCGGCGGAGCTGTCTGAGGTGGAGGTCGGCGCCCACTACACCCTCGACGCGGCCGACCTGGCCCTGGTCCGGTCGAGACGGCGGGCAGACAACCGCCTCGGTCTCGCTCTCCAGCTCTGCGCCCTTCGTCACCTGGGCTTCTTCCCCGAGGACCTCGCCGGCGCCCCGGCGCCGGCGGTGTCCTGGCTGGCTTCGCAGGTGGGGGCCGACCCCGCCGACCTGGCCGGCTACGGAGGCCGCTACAAGACGGTCCTCGATCACCGGGGCGAGGCCGTGGCCCACGCCGGCTACCGGACCGTCGGCTCAGGCGACCTGAAGCGCCTCGGCGACTGGCTCACCGAGCGGGCCCTTGAGCACGACCGGGCCCGGTTCCTCCTCGAGCTGGCCCTGGGATGGCTCCAAGGCGAGCGCATCGTGCGCCCGGGCCTGTCGGTGGTGGAGCGGGCGGTGGTCGCCGCCCGGGCGAGGGCCCTCGACGAGCTGGCTCGGCGCCTGTCAGCGGTCACCGCCGCCTCCTCGGAGGTGCTCGACGCCCTGCTGGTGGTGGACGCCACCATTGGGCGGACCCGGCTCTCCTGGCTGGACGAGGGGGCCACGGCCACCAGTCCCACGGCCATCGGGGCCCAGCTGGACAAGCTGGCCTTCCTCCGGGCCATGGGGACCGACGGCTGGGACCTGAGCGGGCTCAACCCCAACCGTCGCCACCAACTGGCCGACGAGGTGCGCCGGCGCACCAACCAGGCCTTGGCCCGCATGCGACCCGAGCGGCGCTGGCCGGCTCTGGTTGCGTTCTGCCACGACCGGACCGTGGAGCTCGTCGATGAGGTCGTGGACCTGGCCGACCAGTCCATCGGCCGCCTCCACAGCCGCTCCTCCCACGCCCTCGACGACCTGAAGCGGGCCAACTCCCGGGCGGCCAACGACAAGGTGGTGCTGTTCACCCGGCTGGCCCGCTTGGTGCTCGACGACGCCATCCCCCCCGACGCGCTCCGGGCGGCGATCCTGGCCGAGATCCCCGCCGAGCGCCTGGCCGCGGCCATCGAGGAGGCCGAGTCCCTGGCCCGACCGCCCGACGACAACTACTTCGACCTCCTGGCCCACCGTTACTCCCAACTGCGGACGTGGGCGCCGGCGTGGCTGGGCGCACTGGATCTGCGAGCTGGCCCTGGGGCCGAGGAGCTGTTGGACGCCGTCCAGGTCCTGCGCGACCTCAACCGCTCGGGGCGCCGAGCCGTCCCGGAGGACGCGCCCACGGCCTTCGTCCCGCGCTCGTGGCGCCCCTACGTCTCCCGCCCCGAGGGGAAAACCGACCGGCACTACTGGGAGATGTGCCTGCTCACCCAGCTCCGCCAGGCCTTGCGATCCGGAGACGTGTGGGTGGCCGGCTCCAGACGGCATGCCGACCCGGCCACCTACCTCATCCCCCCGGAAGCGTGGGGCAAGGACCGCGGCGACGCCTACGGTCTTCTCGGCCTGCGCCCCGACCCGGCAGAGCGATTGGCGCTCATGCGTGCCGAGTTCCGCGACGGCATGGCCAAGCTGGACGATGCTTTGGCCCGAGGGGCCGAGGTGCGGGTGGAGGAGGGTCGCCTCGTCGTCACCCCGATCGAAGCCGAGGACCAGCCCGAAGGCCTGGACTCCCTGGAGCGGGCGATCACCGACCGGCTGCCCCGGGTGTCGCTCACCGACGTCCTCATCGAGGTCGACGGCTGGAGCCACTTTCTCGACTGCCTCACCCACGCCAGCGGGGCCACCGCCCGCTCGGCCGACATCGACATTCACCGGCTGGCGGCGGTGCTGGCCCTGGCCACCAACATCGGCCTCGGCCCCATGGCCGACGCGGCCAAGCTCTCCTACGAGCGCCTGGCCTGGGCAGCAGAGTGGTACCTGCGCACCGACACCTTGGAGGCGGCCACCAGTGCCATCCTCTCCCACCAGCTGGACCAGCCCATCACCAGGTCCTGGGAGAGAGACCTCAGCCGGTCCTCCTCCGACGCCCAGCGCTTCACCGTGCCGGTCGCCTCGACCACGACCAGGTGGCTGCCCCGCTACTTCGGGCTCCGCCACCGGGGGCTGTCGGTCTACACCTGGACCAGCGACCGCTGGGCCCAGTTCGCCACCCGGGTCATCTCCTCCTCCATCAGGGAGGCCACCGTGGTGCTCGACGGGATCTTGGACAACGCCTTGGAGTTCCGCCCTGAGGAGCACTCCACCGACACTGCCGGGTGGACCGACGTCATCTTCGCCCTCTTCGACTTGCTGGGCATGCAGTTCGCCCCGAGGCTCCGGGACGTGGGGGACCTCAAGCTGTACCGCCTGGGCGAGACCGGCGGCTTTCCCAACGCCGGCCCGCTGCTCACCGGCAAAGCCGACCTCGACCTCGTGGCCCGACACTGGGACGACCTGGCTCGCATCGCCGCCTCGCTCAACCAGGGATGGGTGACCGCCAGCCTGTTGGTGGCCAAGCTCCAAGCCCAGCCCCGTCAGAGCACCATCACCCGGGCCCTCGTGGAGCACGGTCGGGCCGTGCGCACGCTGTTCCTGCTCCGCTACCTGCCTGACCCGGCCTACCGGCGGGAGATCACCCGCCAGCTCAACAAGGGCGAGGCCTTCCACGCCCTACGCCAGCGCATCTTCTTCGGCCTCCACGGCAAGATCCGACGGGCCGACCCTGACGCCCAGGCCGATCAGGCCAACGCCTTGAACCTCGTCACCGCCGCGGTGACCTGCTGGAACACCGTTTACCTGGCCGAGGTGGTCGACCAGCTCCGGCGGGAGGGATGGGACATCACCGCCGAGCAGTTGGCCCACGTCTCTCCCACCGAGTGGCACCACATCAACCCCTACGGCGATTACCGCTTCGATCTCAACCCGCCCACCGGACGCCGGCCGCTGCGAACCGGCACCCCCACGAGCACACCGCAGCGCCCACCACGTTCACCATCTCCGAAAGGAGCCACCGATGGTCTTTGACCGCATCACCGTCGACCCAGACCAGATGGGCGGAGTGCCCTGCATCCGAGGCATGAGGATCCCCGTCGCCACCGTGGTCGGCATGGTCGCCGACGGCATGGACACCGAAACGATCCTGCGCTCCTACCCCGATCTAGAGGCCGACGACATCACCCAAGCCCTCCGCTACGCCGCCGAAGCCGTCCAGGAACGAGAACTGCCCCTCCGTCGCGGAGCATGAGGTTCCTCGTCGACCAATGCCTCTCCATCGACCTCGCCCGCGCCCTCACCGACGCCGGCCACGACGCCACCCACCTCCGCGACCGCGGGATGCAGCGCGCCAAGGACCCCGAGGTCCTCGCCCTAGCCCGAGCTGAGCACCGAACCCTCCTCTCCGCCGACACCGACTTCGGCACCCTGCTCGCCCGCACCGGCGCCACGCGCCCCTCCGTGGTCCTCTTCCGACGGGCCACCGGACGCCTCCCCAGCCACCAAGCCGACCTCCTCCTCGACAACCTTGCCCAGATCACCGACGCCCTCGACCAAGGCGCCGTCGTCGTCCTTGAAGAGACCCGCCTCCGCATCCGAATCCTCCCCATCGTCGAGTAGAGGTCGCTCGAAGATCGGCCTACCGCCACTTTCTGGCCAGTTGCTACCGGAACCCCGGGTAGCGGTTCTTGGCGCACCAGGCGAGGAAGGAGGACAGCGCGGCGCGGTTGCGGTTCCACGTTGCCGGGGCGGCTTTGCCCCAGGCCCGCTCTACGACCTCGGCCAGCTCGTCGCCGGATACCTCGACGAGGGCCCGGTCGGAGCCGAGGTCGGCGAGCACCCGGTCGAGCACGGCCGCATAGGCCCGGGCCGTGTTGGGGTTGGCGAGCCGAGGCGAGGACAAGAAGGCGTCGACGGCTACTCCCACGCTGGTGCCGTCCCGGTCCTTGGTCCCCCCCATCACGCTCTCCTCTCAGTGGAGTTTCGCACTTTTGAGGTCTGCCTACTCACGCGGGCGTGACCCCGAGCGGCCAGGACGTCCCCGACGGCGA
>JAJZWW010000244.1 GCA_021846485.1 Actinomycetes bacterium | reverse complement strand
GATCGGGCACGGCTACTGGCTGGTGGCGGCCGACGGCGGGGTATTCAGCTTCGGCTCGGCCAGCTTCTACGGGTCGATGGGCGCTGCTCCGCCGAGCAGCCGCACCCCGGTCGTCGCGATGGCGTCGACCTCCGATGGCCACGGCTACTGGCTCACGACCACCGACAAGGAGCTGCCCCCGCCCACGCCGGTGCCGTCGGTGTTGGCCCAGTGCGACTACCCGGGGGCTCCGCCGGCGGTGGAGCCCGCCACCATCGTGCTCGCCTGTGGGGACGGCAACGCCCTCCTCACCCATCTCACCTGGTCGTCGTGGACCGCGACCAGCGCCGCCGCCGCCGGGGACTACACCCACAACACCTGCACCCCCGACTGCGCGCAGGGCACGTTCGTCTCGACGCCCGCGAGCGTCCGCCTCGGCTACCCCATCGAGACCGGTGCCGGACGAGAGTTCGCGATGATCAGCGCCACCTACGCCGACCCCGCTGCTCCCGGCGGCTCGTTCACCGAAACCGAGGTGGCACCGACCAGCACGGGCTGAACCGGCTTCCCTGCCGTTTCGTTGAGGGATCCCCCAGCGGGCGGCACTCCGGTTAGATGACGGAATAGCCGGTGGCGGGCATGAATGCGAGGGAGACTCGCGGGTCGAGGAAGCGCGTGATGGTGCTGATGCGCTCACCGGACCCGGACAGGCCGAGGACGATCACGCCAGCGGTACGCTCGGCGGCGCTGCTCGGACCGGCGTGATAGCACGCGAACGCGGGCTGGGCATTGGCTCGAGTGGCCACGAGCTCCAGGCGCCGTGGTAGGCGGGCGGCGGTGCTGGCCCGCAAGAAGGCGGCGATCGCGGCGGGGCCGTGGTACTCGTGGGGTGCGGGTGGCATCGCCAGCCAGGCGTCGTCGGTGAGCAGCCCGACCACCGCGTCGACGTCATCGGCGACCATCGCTTCGGCGAAGCGCCGGGCCAGCTCCCCCTCGTCGCCCGACCCGCGATCCGAGGCTGGCCGCTCCGGAGCGGAGCGGTGGCGTTCGAGGGTCGCCCGGGCGCGCTGCAGCAGCCCCTTGACTGCGCTCGGGCGTGCCAAGAGCATTCCGGCGGCCTCGGCGAGGGAGAAACCAAGGACGTCGCACAAGACGACGGCCGCGGTCTGGCGGGGCGGGAGTCGCTGTAGGGCGGCAATGAACGCCAGCTCGATCGTCTCGCGTCCCTGATGGCGCTCCTCGGGGCCGGCACTGCGGTCGGGAAGCTGGTCGAGCCAGGCGTCGGGGTAGGGCTGCAGCCAGGTGACGTCGCCGTGCCGAGACGGGGCGGGCGGCTCGAACGGGGGCACCGGCGTCGGGAGCGGGCGGCGCTTGGCGTCGCGGATGGCGTTCAGGCAGCGGTTGGTGGCGATGCGGTACAGCCAGGTGCGCAGCGACGAACGCCCGGCGAAGCTGTCCAAGCCACGCCAGGCCGCGCTCAGCGTGTCTTGGAGGAGGTCCTCGGCGTCGGTGAGCGAGCCCAGCATCCGGTAGCAGTGAAGGTGTAGCTCGCGGCGGTAGGGTTCGATGAGGGCGGCGAAGGCGGCTTGGTCACCGCCACGGGCACGTTCGAGGGCGACGCTGCTCACCCGTGCATCTTGTCAGGCGGACTGGCGCTCCCGACCGTTCCATTGGCTGCTCGGGCGGTGTCTCAACTCGAGGAGTGACCACCAACCCAGGAGGACAGCGATGACCGACACGACCGAGCAACTCGTGCATGCCTACTACGACATCTTGAAGGACGGCATGGCATCCTTCGACGAGGAGCGCCTCCGGGCGATCCTGGCACCCGACCTTGCATTCGAGGGCCCGATCGCCGGCAACGTCGTCGGGGCGGAACGCTTCATCACGGGTGTATCCGGATTCGCCGGGACGATGCGGGGCCTCACCATGGTCCACCAGGTGCGGGCGGGCGACGAGGCGGCAGCGCTCTACGACGCCGAGATGCCGGGCGGGACGGTCCGCTTCGCCGAGTTTTTCCAGGTTGCCGAGGGCAGGATCCAGTCCCTCAGGCTGCTCTACGACGCCAGCGAGTACCGAGCCCGCGGCGGGCGGTGAGTGCCCTGGTGGCCTACGACGAGGAGTTGGCCGATCGCATTCGTGAGCTGATCGGCGCCGAGGCGGACCTCGTGGAGAGGCGAATGTTCGGCGGACTCGCGTTCCTGGTCGGCGGGAACATGGCCGTCGCAGCCAGCGCCGAGGGCGGCATCATGGTCCGGGTCGACCCAGCCCACTCAGACACCCTGATCGAGTCCGGCCGTGCCCGCAGGGTACAGATGCGTGGGCGTTCGATGAGAGGATGGCTGCGAGTACCCCCCGAGGGACTCCGCAGCGAGCGCGACTTGGCGGGGTGGGTTGGCCGAGGCCTCGCCTACGCACGATCCCTGCCGCTCAAGAAAAATCTGACGCCGTGAACTCTGCCCACCCAGCTCACGAACACCGCGGCACCTGCACCAGAAACACCAGGCCGACCCCGTAGCCCATTCCCGCAAGTCCAAGGCCGTACGGCGACGACGACGCTCACCGCGCTCAGCCCGAGCGATCACCGGTAGCGGATCCCCTTCCGGCGATGCGTGGGCCGGGCATCGGTGTGCTCCTCGGTGTCCCGCAGCAGGTTCGTCCTATGGTGCTGCCGCGTGGCGGACGCGCGCGGGGCGGCCCGTCCAGCACGACGAACTACTTACTCTGGCGAGGTCGGTCGTGTGCTGGTCGGTGGTGACCTGAGCCGGCTCGTCCTCGGCGGCGACTCCCGGGTCCGTCTCGACGCATGCGAGCGATCCCCGCGCTCAGGGGGGACGGACCGGGTCAGCCGGTGGGGTCGAGTAGCGGGCTACCAGTCGTCGGCCGAGCGTGGCGAGGTGAGCGCGTACCTCCGGCGGTGAGCGGACTTCGACGCTGTCGCCGAAGCCCACCAGCTCGGCGGCAGCATGCGCCGCGGTCGGCACGCGGAGCTGTACCCGGCGTCGACCGTCGGTCTCGACGCCGAGATCCGCGAGGTCCCACCAGGCCCCGAGACCAGCAGAGAGGCGTGGCCAGACAGCTGCTTCGACAAGGAGCTCGGCGGTCACCTCGGCGGAGGGGCGCAGAGTGGCGAACTCGCGCTGGGTCGCTTCCCAGGTGGCGTGCAGGTCGAACCCGGCGGGCGTGGTGGCCGGCTCGTCGGTCACCTGGAGCCCCTCGACTCTCGCTACCCGGTAGGTCCGAAGCCCCGAGGCTGCAGTGCCCACCAGGTACCAGGTGCCGCGCTTGAGCACCAAGCCGTGGGGGTGCACCCGCCGCCAGGAGGGCTCCTGGCCGGGGCGGGCGTAGTAAAGGTCCACTTGCACACCCCGCTCCAAGGCGTGGCGGAGCCGATCGAGGGTGCCCTCGGTGTCCCTGTCGTCGCCCGGAACGTGCCCAGGGTGGTGCGGTCCCCATCCGCTGCGATCGACGTGCACCCGTGCACGGGCCGCGACCACCTGGTCGCGCAGCACTGCCGGCAGAGCGGCCAGCACCTTGCGCAGTGCGGCGTCGACGTCGTCCTGACCTGGGACGCCGGCCGCGGCGAGCACCAGCGAGCGGGCCTCTGTGGAGGTGAGCCCCGACAAGTCGATGCGATGGCCACCGGCCAGTGCCCACCCGCCGCCGCGTCCACGCTGGGCGTAGACCGGCACGCCCGCGCCGGAGAGCGCGTCGAGGTCCCGGCGGATGGTCCGCTCCGAGCTCTCGAGCTCCTCGGCCAGCTGGCCGGCGGTGCGCTGGCCGTGGATCTGCAGCGACAACACGATGGCCACCAGCCGGTCGGCACGCACCTGGCGACCCTACTCAACAAAATAGGACACGAGATGGACACTTTGGTGGTCCATGATGGCGTCATGACCGACACCACAAGCTCAAATCCTGCCACTGCCGATCGTCGAGGGGTCCTCGTCGCCGCCTACGACCATGCCGCCGAGGTGGTCGCCGGGGTGCGCCCCGACCAGCTGGTGGGGCCGACTCCGTGCCCCGACTACGACGTTGCCACCTTGGTCAGCCACCTGGTCGGCGCCGGCTGGCGCGCGGTTGCGCTCGGGCGGGGCGAGACGCCAACCGGCGAGGAGTTCCCCCACGTCGAGCTTTCCGCCGCTGCCCGCCAGCTCCGCCAAGCCGGCGTCGAGGCGGCCGGAGCATGGAGCGACGAGCGGCTGGCTGTGACCACCACCATGCCGTGGGGAGAGACCTACACCGGTTCGACGCTCGTCGACATGTACCTGAGCGAGCTCATGGCCCACGGCTGGGATCTCGCCGTTGCCACCGGGCAGACTCCCGGCTGCGACGAGGACCTGGCCACCGCCGCACTGGCCGCCGCCCGGGCGATGCTCCGCCCGGAGTACCGGGACATGATGGGCGTCGGCAACCCTTTCGGCGCCGAGCAGCCAGCGGGAGACGACGCCACGACCCTCGAGCGCTTCGCCGCCTTCATGGGGCGGCGCATCGACTGGCAGCCCTGAGCGGCCCCGCCAAGAGCTGGACCGCTCATACGGGACAGGGCGACGGGACTGCTCGGAACCACGTGCTGTCGTTCCATCTGCCCCGGACAAGGCCAAGCCGCGCCCTGGGTGACTTGTCGCTCAAAAAAGGGCTCTTGACCTTGACCTCGCGTCAATGTTGCACGATGTAGCTATGAGCAACTCGTACGCTTCAGGGCGCCGCGCAGACGTCCCCGTCACGGCCCATTCCTCTGCCGCCGCCGCCGACAGGCTGGCGGGCCGCAGGCGCCGAGAACAGCCGCCGCCGAGTCCGGCGACCGCCGGCAGCACCGCCTTGGCGGTCGAGGCCCGAGGGGTTCGCAAGTCGTTTGGGGACCAGGTGGTGCTCGACGGGATCGATCTCGAGGTCCCTGAGGGCGCCGTGTTTGCCTTGTTGGGTCCCAACGGGTCGGGCAAGACCACGACGGTGCGGATCCTCTCCACGCTGTTGGCGGCCGATGCCGGCACCATCCGGGTCGCCGGCTACAACGTGGTCGCCGAGGCGGACTCGGTCCGGGACGCCATCGGGGTGACCGGGCAGTTCTCCGCGGTGGACGGGCTGCTCAGCGGCCGGGAGAACCTGGCGTTGATGGCCGACCTGAACCACCTGGAGCGCAGCGCCGCCCGCCAGCGAATCGCCGAGCTGCTCGAACGCTTCGACCTGGCCGACGCGGCCGCGAAACCGGCGCGCACCTACTCAGGTGGCATGCGCCGCCGTCTCGACCTGGCAATGACCCTGGTCGGCCGGCCACGGGTCATCTTCTTGGACGAACCGACCACCGGCCTCGACCCCCGGGGACGCCACGCCATGTGGGGGCTCATCCGGGCCCTGGTCGCCGACGAGGGGGTCACGATCTTGTTGACCACCCAGTATCTCGACGAG
>JAJZWW010000243.1 GCA_021846485.1 Actinomycetes bacterium | reverse complement strand
GATACGGGGGTCGAACGCACCCAGTTCGGCTCTGTGCACCAAGTTGGGGCTCGAGCGGCAGCTACTTGGACGGCCGAAGACCGAGAACTGTGGGCTGAAACGGCCGAAGTTGGTAGCGCCGTCCAAGTAGTTGCCGGAAGGGTCCTTACCGAGGAGAAACGTGTCTGCTGGGCTGCTCGGCACCCAAGCCCGAGGGTGAGGGATGGTGGAGAAGTCCAGCAGGCGGTTCCTCTTCAGGCTCGGCGGCCGGGCCGATCGCCCAACCCGGGGAGGATGCCCACCAGCGTGGAGGTGTGGATGCTGTGGCGCCCTGGACGGCGGCGGTACCGGTTGGTCAGCCCGAAGGTGATGCCAAGGACGACGACCAGGTCGGTCACCGACAGGCCGGGCCGAAGGCGACCGCGAGCACCACCAGCCGAGCAGTCGTCACCTCGCCGGCGGGGCCGGCTCGTCGGGGCGCGGGGTGGGGGCAGGACCTCCTGGGCGAGCTCGCCCGCCGCGATCGGCCCGCTGGTGAGCACCCGGCGACCCTCGGCGGTGGCCGTGTAGTAGCGACGGACCCGGCTGCTCTCGACGCCCTCCTCGGAGACCAACAGCCCGGCGGCCACCATGGCGCGCAACAGCGGGTAGAGGGTCCCTGGGGAGATGTGGTAGCGGCGCCGGTCCAGCTCTGCTGACACCCACGCCCCGTTCACCGCGCGCTCTGCTGCGTGGTGGAGCACGTACAACCGCACCGCGCCACGCCGGAGATCCCGCGCGACGTCCACGTCGCCTCCCGATGTCGTCTCTCGATATCGATGGCCGCAGCGCGGCGAGAGTGTGGCGTTGGGGCACGCCATGGCAACGACAGGTGCTGCCGAGCTACCCTCGGGTGGTCCCGGCCGGCGTCTGGCGCCCGGCGCCCGGCGCGGCGACTGGCGCCGAGCGGGCTCCGTGCTGCTAAGGTTGCCGTCCGGTCGTCACGACGTGTCCACGGGTGTCCACCTTCCGGGGCGGAGACCCCGTGGCGACAACCAAGAGTCCCCACCCGCCGGACTCCGGTCCCGTACGGGTGCCCTGCGTGTGAAGCGGCCGGCGCCCAGCCGGTCCCCTTCCGCCACGAGCCAGAAAGAGCTGCTGTGCCTTCCAAAGCGATCGTCGGCGAGAAAGTCGGCATGACCCAGGTATGGGACGGGGACAACCGCGCCGTCGCGGTGACCGTCATCCGGGTCACTCCTGCGCGGGTCGTGCAGCTTCGGACTCCCGACCGGGACGGCTACGCCGCTCTCCAGGTCACCTACGGGCCCCCGGCCAAGGTCAACAAGCCGCTCGCCGGCCACTACGCCAAGGCCGACGTCGAGCCGGGCCGCAAGCTCGTCGAACTGCGGATCGACGACACGTCGAGCTACTCGGTTGGCCAGGAGCTGTCGGTGGACACGCTCGCCGCTGGCGACAAGGTCGACGTGACCGCAGTCTCCAAGGGCAAGGGCTTCGCCGGGGGGATGAAGCGGCACAACTTCCGCGGCCAGGGGGCGAGCCACGGTAACCACAAGCACCACCGGGCACCCGGAGGCATCGGCGCGTGTGCGACGCCCGCCCGGGTGTTCAAGGGCACCCGGATGGCCGGCCAGCTCGGAAGCGAACGGGTCACGACGCTCAACTTGGAGGTGGTCTCCTCCGACGCCGAGCGCAGCCTGCTGCTCGTGAAGGGGGCGGTTCCTGGCCCCCGGGGCGGGATGGTCCTCGTCCGCGACGCGGTGAAGGGCGGGGTCAAGTGAGCCCGGCGGTCGACGTGCGCGACGCCTCCGGAGCGCTCAACCGCCGGGTCGCCCTCGACGAGCACACCTTTGGCATCGAGCCCAACGTCGCGGTCCTCCACCAGGTGGTCGTCGCCCAGCGCGCCGCCGGCCGGGCTGGCACCCAGAGCACCAAGACCCGCGCGGAGGTCTCCGGAGGTGGCAGGAAGCCCTTCAAGCAGAAGGGCACGGGCAGGGCCCGCCAGGGTTCGGAGCGGGCTCCGCAGTTCACCGGCGGCGGCATCGCCCTCGGACCCAAGCCGCGCAGCTACCGACAGCGGACCCCCAGGAAGATGATCAACCTCGCCCTGCGGTCGGCCCTGTCCGACCGGGCCTCGGAGGGCCGGGTAGCGGTTGTCGAAGCTTGGCCCTGGACGGAGCCGTCGACCAAGGGCGCCAAGGCGGCCCTCGCGGCTCTGGGCGTCGAGGGGCGGGTGCTGGTGGTGCTCGGGAGAGACGACGAGGGGGCCTACAAGTCCTTCCGCAACCTCCCCGAGGTGCAGGTGATCCTCGCCGGCGAGCTCAACGCGTACGACATCCTCTGCAACGACTGGGTCCTCTTCACCGCCGCTACCCTTCCTGGAGGAGCGGAGGCTCCGGCTGCACCGGTCGCCGCCTCGGCGAAGGTCGTTCCGAGCCCGGTGCCGGCCGAGGCCGCTCCTGGCGGAGAGGCGGGGATCGAGCCCGCCGTCGAGGAGGCTGCACCGGGGGCGGCTGTGCCCGCTGGTGAGGACGTCGCGCCCGACGCGGGGAGCGCCGAGCCCGAGCCTTCCGGGGGCGACGAGCCCGCCCCCGGAGACAACGAGCACGTCGAGGAGGAGTCGTGAGCGGCGATCCCCGCAGTGTCATCATCCGGCCGGTCGTGTCGGAGAAGTCCTACGCCTTGCAGGAGCACAACGTCTACACGTTCGTGGTGTCCCCGGGCGCCAACAAGATCCAGATCCGCCAGGCGGTGGAGTCGATCTTCAACGTCCGGGTCGAGGCGGTGCGGACGCTGAACCGCCAGGGCAAGCGCAAGCGCAGCCGCCGTCAGGCGACCTTTGGCAAGCGGCCCGACACCAAGCGGGCCATGGTCACCCTGAGGGATGGAGACTCCATCCCCTTGTTCGAGGGAGCCTGACATGGCGCTCCGCAAGCGAAAGCCCACCAGCGCAGGGCGCCGGTTCCAGACAGTTTCGGACTTCGCCGAGATCACCAAGACCCGCCCCGAGAAGAGCCTCCTGGCGCCCAAGCCGAGCACCGGCGGCCGCAACGCCCACGGTCGCAAGACCGCCCGCCACCGCGGCGGTGGGCACAAGCAGCAGTACCGGATCATCGACTTCAAGCGAACCAAGGACGGGGTCCCGGCGACGGTCGCGGCCATCGAGTACGACCCCAACCGCAACGCCCGGATCGCTCTGCTCCACTACCACGACGGCGAGAAGCGCTACATCCTCGCCCCCGCCCGGGTCCGGGTCGGCGACGTGCTCCGCAGCGGCCAGGGGTCCGACATCCGCCCGGGCAACGCCATGCCGATGCGCTACATCCCGGTCGGCTCGGTGGTGCACAACGTGGAGCTCAAGCCAGGTGGCGGCGGCAAGATCGCCCGGGGCGCAGGTATGAGCGTCCAGCTGGTAGCCAAGGAGGGCGAACACGCGACGCTTCGCCTGCCGTCCACCGAGATGCGTCGGGTGCCGATCGACTGTCGGGCGACGCTCGGTGAGGTCGGCAACTCCGAGGCCGAGCTGGTGTCGATCGGCAAGGCCGGCCGCAACCGATGGAAGGGCGTCCGCCCCCAGACCCGAGGGGTGGCAATGAACCCCGTGGACCACCCCCTAGGGGGCGGTGAGGGCAAGACCTCCGGTGGACGGCACCCGGTTTCACCGTGGGGCAAGCCCGAGGGACGCACCCGTGATCGCACCAAGCCGTCCGAGAAGCTAATCGTCCGCCGCCGGCGCACGCGCGGCGCCCGGAGGTAACCGCGCATGCCCCGCAGCCTGAAAAAGGGTCCGTTCGTCGACGACCACCTGTTGAAGAAGGTGGACGACCTCAACTCCCGCAGCGAGAAGAGGGTCGTGAAGACCTGGTCGCGACGCTCGACGATCATCCCCGACATGGTCGGTCACACCATCGCGGTCCACGACGGTCGCAAGCACGTCCCCGTCTACATCACCGAGTCGATGGTCGGTCACAAGTTGGGCGAGTTCGCGCCGACCAGGACCTTCCGGTTCCACGCCGGCCAGGAGAGGGTGGGGAGGCGCTGACATGGCAGCGCAGCGGACATGGCAGCCGGCAGGCCGGGCTTCGGTGGCCGGCCGGGGTAGCTGTGGGGCACAGCCCCGCGGGAGGTACTGATGCCCGGCCCCAAGACCAACGAACGCCCAGGCACCAAGGCGGTGCTGCGCCACTCACGCATCGCCCCTAACAAGGTGAGGGAGGTCCTCGACCTGGTGCGCGGCAAGCCAGCGCGGGAAGCCGAGGCGATCTTGCGCTTCTCCGAGCGCGACGCCGCCCTTGTCGTGGGCAAGGTGCTGCACTCGGCCATCGCCAACGCGGAGAACAACGACGACCAGGAGGGCGAGGAGCTGTACGTGTCGGCGTGCTTCGCCGACGAGGGGACGACCATCAAGCGGTGGCGTCCCCGGGCCCGGGGACGGGCGACACGGATCCGTAAGCGTACCAGTCACATCACGATCGTGGTGAGCCGGATGCCTGCCGCCGAGCTCGAGCGGATCCGGGCCAGGCGCCGGGCGGAGCAGTTGGCCCAGCGCGCCCGTCGGGTGGCGGGGGCTCGCAAGGCGGCGGGCGACACCCGCAGCCGGGCCCAGCGTCGGGCCGGCGTCGAGATGGAGCCCGAGGCAACCGAGCCCGAGGGGGCTGCAGAGCCGGCGGCGGTCATCGAGCCGGAGGCAGAGCCCGAGGCGCCTGCAGAGCCGGCGGCGGATGCCGAACCGGGAAGTGCCATCGGGGCCGACGACCAGCCGGCTGCGGAGTCGGACAACGTCGGCGGGGACGCCGAGGAGGATCTCTAGATGGGCCAGAAGGTAAACCCGTACGGGTTCCGCCTCGGTGTGACCACTGACTGGAAGTCCCGCTGGTTCAACGACCGCGAGTACCAGGACTACCTCATCGAGGACTGGGACATCCGCCACTACCTCATGAGCCAGCTGGAACGGGCTGCGGTCAGCCGGATCGAGATCGAACGCACCCGGGACCGGCTGCGTATCGACGTGCACACCGCCCGCCCCGGGATCGTGATCGGCCGCCGCGGCGCCGAGGCCGACCGCCTGCGGACCAAGCTCGCCGAGATCACCAAGAACCCGAAGGTCCAGCTCAACATTCAGGAGATCAAGCAGCCCGAGCTTGACGCCGCCCTCATGGCCCAGGGGATCGCCGACCAGCTGGCCGGGCGGGTGAGCTTCCGCCGGGCGATGAAGCGCACCGTCCAGACGGTGCAGAAGGCCGGGGCTCTCGGCGTGCGGGTGCAGTGCGCCGGTCGCCTCGGGGGCTCCGAGATGTCTCGCCGCGAGTTCTACCGCGAGGGCCGGGTGCCGTTGCACACGCTGCGGGCGGACATCGACTACGGCTTTCGGGAAGCGAAGACCACCTACGGCCGGATCGGGGTGAAGGTCTGGATCTACAA
>JAJZWW010000242.1 GCA_021846485.1 Actinomycetes bacterium | reverse complement strand
CTGGCCCAATGGGTGAAGCTGGCGGCGACCACCCCGCCGATGTCCTCCTCGACGATCCCGCCGGCCCCTGAGCGAGAGTGGAACACCTCCGCCTCCGCCCAGGCGAGCACCAGCTCGATCGCCTCCCGGTGGCAGGCGTAGATCACCGCCTTGGTCCCCTCGTCGGCCAGCGCCCACGCCACCGACACCGACTTCGGCGGCGAGAAGGTCAAGTCGAACCCGGCGACGGGTAGCCTGGCACCCGGGACGGTCGCCCTGCCCGACCTCGACACCCCGCTCACCGGGTCGGCCAGCTCCCCCAGCATCGCCCGCAGCTGCTCCTCGGCCACCCTCCCACCCGCCGGGAGGCCGCTCCCGTCGCCCAAGTCGGCCAGACCGGCACCCGCCCAGATCCCCGGCGGGGTCCCCGAGGTGGCGTAGTAGCGGGCCAGGCCCCCGGAACGCTCCGCCGCACCGTCACCGGCGGCCACCGACTCCATCAGGTACCGGAACCCGCCGCCCAGGCTGATCCGCCGGATCGAGATCACCGCACCCCCAAGGGTCACGGCCCGCCCGGGTGGCGGCACCTGCCAGCCACGCCACCCCGACCGTCACGCCGGCGGCCGGTTACGGCTGACCTGCTACCACCGTGGCCGGCTCACAGGACCGGGAGGGCCGTGGTCGTGGCCTCGAAGAACGTCGTTCAGGTGTCGGGGTGCGCCAGGTAGTCGGTGTCGTCTCGGACCCTCTCGAAGTGGCCGCGATCCAAGTAGTGACTCCAGATCCGCCTGTACGTGGAACGCAGGGGGCGAGGCGGACGATCGCCCGCTCGCCACACGGCGTTCTCCACCCACTTCCCGGCCCGGAGGGCCTCGTCAATCGCAGGGATCAGGTCGGTGTCCCCGGACACGACGACGGCGACGTCGTAGTCGTCCCGGACCGCCCCGAGCGCCACGTCGAGGGCCAAGAGCACGTCGATGCCCTTCTCCCGGCCGGTGTCCCAACGCGTCGGCCGCCCGGTGTGATCCCACTCGAGCGGCTGGTATCGCAAGGGCCGGGTGACCGGCTCGACAAGGGGTCGCTGTCGATCCCAGGCGGCGATCTGTCGGCTGGACGCCGCCTGCAGGTTCGGGTGGCTCTGGGGTCCCGGCGCGCCCCTGTACACTCGCACCTGTTGCAGCTCCCGATCTGGATAGTGACGCTGCCCGAACTCGACCAGCAGCGCTCCGAGCGCGGCAGGTTGCACGTGCCCGAGAGTCGGCGGATCCGACTTGGGATCACCGAACGCTTCCCTCGCTGAGTGGTAGACGTTCTGGTAGTCGACGAACACGACGACCCTCGACGTCAACCCACCCTCCCCACTGAAAAAGCCCCGCCATTCCGGAGACCCGGAAGGCGGGGAGGAATACATCCAGGCTAGCGCTCCGGCCTTGGCTGAGCAAGGGCGCCCTCCGCCTGCTCCGCGCCGCCCAGCCACCGAAGCGGCGCTCCCCACGGGAAGTGCCAACTGTGTGTGACGTTGCTTGGGGTGGCCTGTCGGGGGACGGGTCGAGTCGGGCGGGCGTGGGAAGCTGGCGGTGCTGGGCGGGTCGGTCAGGTGGTGACAGGTGGGGCGGGGGGTCGTGCGAGTTGGACCTGGTGCTCGGTGTCGTGGAAGCCGAGCGAGCGGTACAGGTTGATGGCGGGGCCGTCGGGGTCGGCGACGATCACGAACCGGTCGACCTGCCAGCGCTGCTTCGCCATGCGGGCGGCGACGGCGACGAGGTGACCGGCGAGCCCTCGTCGGCGGTGGTCGGGGTGGGTCTGGACGTGCTGGTAGCGCACGGTGCCAGAGCCGTCGCTCACGACGCCCAGGGTGGAGACCAGCCGGCCGTCGGCGAACGCGCCCAGGTACACGCCGGCCCCGCTTTCGGCGAGGCGGCGGACCTCGTCCACCCGGCGACGCTGGTAGTCCTCGTCGGCGGCCGGATGGTCGTCGGTGCGCCGCAGCTCGAGCAGCTGTCCCCAGTCGCCGTCGTCTGAGAGCACCCGAACCTCGGCGTCGACGTCACCGGCAGGATCGACGGCGGTCGCGGTCAGCACGACGCTGAGGTCGGCTTCCAGGCCCAGCTCGGCTGCGCCGGCGGGGACGGCACCGTCGGTCCCGTCGACCCCGATGGCCAGGTGGCGGGCGTCGGCGAACTCGTGGCGGAAGACCTCGACGCCGTGGGCGACCAGTCCGGGGGTGGCGACGAGCACGAAGTTGCCCCACGAGTAGCCCGGGTTGGCCGGGGTGGCGACGACGATGGTCGTCGGCGTCCACGATGCTCGACCCTCCGGCGCCGAGCACGGCCAGGTCGGTGGTGAAACCGAGGGAACGCACCCGCACCGGGGGGATCCTATGGCGACCGACAGCAGGCGACCCGCTGGCGTGACGGTCGGGGTGGCGTGACGGGTGGGGCCGCCGCGCCGGGCGGCCCGGAGAGGAGACCCACCGTGGCGGCACCCGATCACATCAAGCTCGCCCAACGTCGCATCGCCACCCTCGACCGTGTCTACCGACGGGCCCTCGCCGGCCTCGACGCAGCCCAGGAGCACCGGGCCGAGGTCCTCGCCGACGCCGACCGCGGTGTCCGAGCCGCCCGGGACCGGGCCGAGGCGGCCGTCGCGGAGATGGCCCGGCAGCTGTCGGCGCCCCTGGCCGCCGAGCTGGTCGGCGTGCCGGTCCGGGAGGTCCGCCGCATCCTCCGGGCCCAGCCGGCCCCTCGCGACGGGGACGGCGGGCTGTGACGGCCCGGCACGTCGTCGTGGTCGACGCCATGGCCGACCTGCCCGCGACGCTCGGCCGGGTCGAGGACTGGCTGCGCTGGTGCACGCCGCGCACCGACCAGGGTGCCGACCGCTTGGACGCCGGCGCAGCTGCTGGCGCTGCGCTCGTCGTCGCCCTCCGGGAGGCAAGCCGGGCGGTCGTCACCTCGAGCGGTGTCGAACTGGCGCGGGTGTGCGTCCTGCCCGGCGGCGTGTCGTGGCTGGTCGCCGATGTCCGGGCCGCGACCGCCGAGACCGACGAGCCCGGACCTTCGGGCGGCCCAGCAGCCCTCGCCGTGCTCGAGCGCGGCTGCCGGCACGCCGAGCACCCCGAGAGCCGCCTGCTCGCCGAGCTGGCCCTCCGGACCCCAGACGGCGAGTCGGTCGTGGTCGACAGCACCGGTCTGCTCGCCTACCGACGGCTCGTCGCCGCCGCCATCCGCGACCCCCTCGAGGTCTTCGCCGCCGTGCCGCCGCCGGACCCGACGCTGTCAACCGGGATCGACTGGTGACCGTCGGACCTCAGTCACCCGCACTGCACCGGGCCACGAACGCGTCGATCGCCGCCTGGGAACGCAGGACGTGGCTCTCAGCGACCGGCGCCCACCGGTGGACCGCGGCCATGAGCGCCGGCCGGCTCCGCCACCGCCAGGTGACCAGCCACCACCAGAAGTCGGCTCGCTCCGGCGAGCGACGCCACGCCCGCCACGCGCACCGCCACACCGGCAGGTCGAGGACGACGACCGTGTCGGCTCGCGCCATACGCACGTCGAGCACATCACGCGCCCCGAGGTCCCCGTCGAGGATCCAGCGGTCGCCGGCGGCCAGCTGCTCCTGTCGTGCCGCCCACGCCTCCGGGGGGGTCGGCCGCAGATCGGCGTCCCAGAAGACGGTGTCGAGCTCGACGACCGGGAGGCCGATGACCTCGCCGAGCCGGCGGGCCACGGTCGACTTGCCCGCGCCGCCCCGGCCGAGGATCACGACCCGCTGCACGCCGGTCATCCTCGCCGCTCGCTCGTCCCGGCGCCGATCCCGGACCCGACCGGTAGCGTGGGCGGTCGTGGAAGCCGAGCGCGTCGCCAGCGACCTCCTGGCCGGGGTGGGCACCCGGTTGGCCCACTCTGCCGCTGTCGCCGCGCAGGCCGGACGTGTCGCCGGGGCGCTCGACGAGCGCTGGGGTGCCGTGCTGGTCGACGCCGCCTGGCTGCACGACATCGGCTACGCCCCGAGCGTGGCCGTCTGCGGCTTCCATCCCCTCGACGGCGCCCGCTGGCTCCGGGACCGGCACTGGCCGGATAAGACCTGCCGGCTGGTGGCCGGTCATTCCCGCTCGCTCGCCGAGGCCACCCTGCGCGGCCTCGGCGACGAGCTGCTCGGCGAGTTCCCCCCCGCCCCCGGGTTGCCGGCGGCCGCACTGGCGTGGGCGGACGTGACCTCCCTGCCCGACGGCGGACGTTGCCGTCTCGCCGACCGGCTGGCCGACATCCTCGACCGCTACCCCGACGGGCCGGTGCACGAGGCGACGCTCACCAACCGGGCGGGTCTCGAAGACGACGTCTGCCTCGTCGAGGGGCTCCTGTCGGCGGCGGTCAGTGGGCGGGGGCGGTGAGCGTGCGGACGGGGATCGGCCATGACATCCACCGGCTCTTCCCCGGCAAGGCCCTGGTGCTCGGCGGCGTCCACGTCCCGGCCGAGGTCGGTTTCGACACCCACTCCGACGGCGACGTCCTCTGCCATGCCCTGATCGACGCTCTTGCGGGAGCGATGGCCGACGGCGACCTGGGGACGCATTTCCCCGAGGACGACCCCGATGCCGAGGACGCCCGGAGCCTGGAGTTCGTGCGGACCTTCGCCGCCCACGTGCGGCGGTCGGGCTACGAGATCGTCAACGTCGACAGCTTCGTGGTCCTCGGACCGGTGAAGCTCCGTCCGCACATCGAGGCGATGCGGGCCAACCTCGCCGACGCCCTCGGTGTCGACGTGGCGGCGGTGTCGGTGAAGGCCCGCTCAAACGACGGGCTGGGACCGGAGGGGGAGGGCACCGCGTGCGGCGCGTGGGCCAGCGTGCTAGTTCAGGCCGCCACCGGCTGAGCGGCGGCCCACACCCGCTCGAAGGAACCCATCGCCGCAGCCGCCATCCCGTTGTCGCCGGCGCGGCGCAAATGCAGCACGGGTGAGCAGGCAGCCGGGTTGCCCCACAGGTGGGTGTTGACCAGGACCTCGTCGTCGAAGCGGAGGAGCGAGGCGTACAGGACCCGGTCCGAGTGGCGCACCGCGCCGGGCTGCGCCCGGGCGAGGGGGCCGGCGTAGGTCAGGGCGAGGCGGCACCGGGCCGCCATGGCGTCCCCGATCCCTTCCTCCTCGCCGCGCAGGGCGACCGCCGCGCTGTCGGGATCGCCGAGGCAGACCCGGATGTCGCAGCCAGCCTCGAGCTTGGCGACCAGCGTGTCGGCGAAGCGGGGCACGGCATCCCACAGCCAGGTGGCGGCGTAGGCGAGGACGTCGATGTGCTCGACGGCGCCGGCGACGAGCGACCGGAGGGTGACGACGACCAGGTTGAGCCCGGTGGCGTAGACGACCTTGCGGCGAGTCGAGCGCACCGCGTCGCGAAAGCTCCCTGCGCCGTCGACCTTGCGGCCCGACTTCTTGTAGAGCGTGTCG
>JAJZWW010000241.1 GCA_021846485.1 Actinomycetes bacterium | reverse complement strand
ACACCCGCGTAGACGACCACCCCGACGTAGACCACCGCCCACTCGACCCCCCTTCCAGTCACCGCCGCCGCCGCGCTCACCATCCCCACCGCGGCGGTTGCGCTGACCTGCAAGCCCCACGGTGGCATGGCCTCGTCGACCAGGAAGTGGACGACGCCCCCGGCCAGGGCCACCGCGGCGATCACGAGGAGCACCCCACGGCCGGAAGGAGGCCATGGCCCGGCAAAGCTGGCGGCGAGGGCCACCGGGGCTCCCCCCACCCAGAAGACCGCAGCGACCTTCCCAGGATGATCGAGCGTCGCACGGAGGCGCGAGGTCCCCGGGGTGCCGCGCTGTCGCCGAGCGCGCTTCGCTCCGGGCTCGGTCCCGGGAGCCCGCCTTCCTGCCAGCGAAGCTCGCCGGCCGGCCATCGCCTCGCCTACGGGGAAACCGTGGGTCACCACCTGAGCCATCGGCACCCCGCAGGGCGGGGTTGAGCACCCCCCGAACGGTCCCCGGCAGCGCCACCCCGGCGGTCAGTGGATGCTGGTCGGGCGCCCAGCCCAGTAGCGGTCGCGCAGGAGCCGCTTGTAGAGCTTGCCGGTGGGGTGGCGGGGGAGCTCCGCTTCGAAGTCGACCGACTGGGGGCATTTGTAGTGGGCCAGGCGGGAACGGCAGTAGCCGATCAGCTCGGCGGCCAGCTCCGGGCCGGCACGGGCCGGGTCGACCGGCTGGACCACCGCCTTGACCGCCTCGCCCAGGTCGGCGTCGGGGACGCCCAGCACCGCCACGTCGGCCACCTCGGGGTGGAGGACCAAGACGTCCTCCGCCTCCCGGGGGTAGACGTTGACCCCCCCGGAGATGATCATGTCAGCCTTGCGGTCGGTCAGGTACAAGAAGTCGTCTTCGTCCAGGTAGCCGACGTCGCCGAGGGTGCTCCAGCCGGCCGGGTGGTGGACGGCGGCGGTCTTGTCGGGGTCGTTGAGGTACTCGAAGTCGCCCCCGCCGGCGAAGTACACCGTGCCGACCGTCCCGGGGGGGACCTCGGCCCGCTCGTCGTCGACAACGTGGACCTCGCCCACGAGCGCCCGGCCGACCGTGCCGGGATGGGCGAGCCACTGGGCCGAGTCGCACAGGACCATCCCGTTGCCCTCGGTGCCGGCGTAGTACTCCCAGATGATCGGCCCCCACCACTCGATCATCCGACGCTTGACCGGCACCGGGCAGGGCGCGGCGGCGTGCAGCGCGCAGCGAAGGGAGGACACGTCGGCGCCCGCCCGGACCTCGGCGGGGAGCCTGAGCATCCGCACGAACATCGTCGGGACCAGCTGGGTCATGGTCGCCCGGTGGCGGGCAACCAGCTCCAGGTACCAGGCGGGGTCGAAGTGCTCCATGACCACCACCGTCCCCCCGCAGCGCTGCACCGCCCTGGTGAAGCGCAGCGGGGCGGCATGGTAGAGCGGCGCGGGAGAGAGGTAGACGGTGTCCTCGCCCATGCCGAAGGCCGCCCGGGCCAGCTGGGTGACCCCGTCGGGGGCGTCGAGGGCGACCTCGCCCAAGGGGTGCAGCACCCCCTTGGGTCGCCCCGTCGTGCCCGACGAGTAGAGCATGTCGTCGCCGGCGTAGGGCCCGAGAAAAGCCTCGGGGCTCTCGGCGGCGACCGCCTCGTCCCAGGAGGCCCACCCCTCGGCAGTGCCGCCGGCCACGAACCGGGCGACCCCCGGCCCGAGGCGGTCCCCCAAGAGGCCGCCGAGCAGCTCGGGGAGCGCCGCGTCGGCGACGAGCACCCGCGCCCCGCAGTCCTCGACGATGTAGGCGCTCTCCTCGGCGGTGAGCCGGGTGCTCACCGGGGTGTAGACCAGCCCGGAGCGATGGGCGGCCCACATGAGCTCGAAGAACCTGGGGCCGTTGGTGAGCTGGAAGGCGACGTGGTCCCCGGGCCGGGCGCCGGCGGCCGCGAGGACCCTGGCGGCCCGGTTGGCCGCGGCGTCGAGCTCGGAGTAGGTCGCCACCTTCCCGCTGCCGGCCATCACGACCGCCGGCCGGTCGGGGTCGAGCCCGGCGAAGATCCCAGGATGCACGACGACCTCCTCTTCGGTCAGCAGGCCCGGAACGAACGTAGCGGCTGGCCCGGGCCGAAGCGGGGGGCGGTCACCCCGCCAGACATGAGCAGGCGGGCGACCCGGCCACGCTGGCCGCGCCAGGCCTCGAGCAGCTCGAGCAAGAACCGGTCGTCGCCCCGCGGCCGGCCGGCGAGCATCCAGGCCACTTGGTTGGGGAGGTGAAAGTCCCCGACGCTCACCGCGTCGGCGTCCCCGAGGGCTACGAACGCCATCTCCGCGGAAGTCCATGGCCCGACGCCGGGTACGCCCTCCACGAGGCACCGGGCGTCGGCGGAAGGCAGCGACGCGGCCTGCTCCAGGCTGGCGGAGGCGACGGCCACTCGCCGGATGGTCTCGGCCCGCTTGCGTTCGACGCCGAAGCGGTGCATCGAGAAGTAGGGGAGCTCCGCCAGCCGCTCGGCAGGCGGCGGGAGGCGCAGACCGGCGCGCGGCCCGGGCGCCGGAGCGCCTAGGGCGAGGACCAGTTCGCGGTGGCCGCGGGTCGCCTCTGCGCGGGTGACCTTCTGCTCGAGCACTGCGGGCACGGTCGCTTCGAGCACCGCCCGGGTCCGGGGGATGCGCAACCCCGGGTGGCGGCGGGCCATGTCCGCCACGACTCGCCAGCCCGGCGGGCGGCGGGCGAGCAGCTCGGCGAAGGTGTCGAGGTCGTCGCGGGCGCCGACCAGCTCCCCGAGGTGGTCGAGCACCCACGTCGCCCCCGGGCCCCAAGCCCAGCAGCGCAGCGTCCCGGCTGCCGGCTCGGCTACCAGGGCCTGGGTGGCCGGGCCGGCCGGGGTGCGCGTCGCCCTCCAGAGGGTCGCGCCGTCGAGGTGCACGCAGGGGTCCCCACCGCCGTGGCGCAGCGGCCCGAGGGTCCGGCGGAGATCGAGCGGGCCGGACAGCGCCAGCCGGGCTTCGAGCGGCGTCCCGTTGTCGTCTGGCTCGGTGGCGGTCACCACGGCCGGCGATCGTAGGTCCGGATACGTTCGGCCGAAGCCTCGGCGTGCTCCCACGGTGTCGCCGACGCCGGACGCCGAAGCGCTTGTCGGCGCGGGCCTGAATGCGTGGTAGCCGGGGGCACGGGCCACACCCCGATCACGTAGGGACCACCTGGCGGTCCAGAGGGCGTCTGGATCCACGGTCTGCTTACGTATGACTTTAGTAGCATGCCAGTATGAGCACAGCGAAGGTGCGGAAGACCCTCACCCTGGATCCCGAGCTGGTCGATGCGCTGGGCGACGATGACAGGGCTCTGTCATACACCGTCAACACGATCCTGCGCGAGGAGGTCGATCGACGCCAGCGGCTGAGCGCGCTCTCTGGCCTGCTGAGCCGCATGGAAGCTGAGCGAGGCCCCGTTGACGACGAGCGGGTCGCCGAGTACCGGCGCATGTTGCGATGAGTTGCGTCGTCCTCGACGCAGAGGCGCTGTCGGCCTTGGCCAGGGGCGGGCGCCATGACGCCGCGGTTCGGGCTGCTCTCACTGCTGCGGTGCTCGAGCGGATCGACGTGGTCGTGCCGGCAGCAGTCCTGGCGGAGTGTTATCGAGGATCCCGGCACGATCCAGCGATCGACGCCTGCCTCGCTCGCGAGGGCGGTGTCGGCATCGCGGACACCGACCGCTCGCTCGCACGGCGGGTGGGCCACCTGTTGGCGGCGGCCGGCCGCGGATCAGAGCACCACGTCGACGCCACGGTCGTGGCGAGCTGCGCGATGGAGGGTGGCGGGCTCATCCTCTCTGGAGATGTGGGCGACATGGAAGCACTGACCCCGCCGGGAAGCGGCATCACAGTTCGCGGACTGGCCGACCGTTGAGGACGGCCCCCGATGCCCGGCGTGCAGGTGCCTTCTCGACGGCCACGTCGGCTACCGGGTGCTCGCCGTGAGACCCGTAGAGCAGCCCGAGACCTCCGAGGCCCTTTCTGATCAGGGCCAGGCGGCGCAGCCGGCTCTTGGCCTCGTCAAGATCGTCGTGGGTGAACTGCGCGAGGTCGCTGGCCGTGGTCACTGACGAGCCGTGCCAGCGATCTGGCTCCGTCGGCCGGCCGGCGAGGCGCGCCTCGATCTCAGCGAGGTGGTCGAGGAGGTGGTCCGCGACTCGCCGCACCGCCTTGTGCGGCGTGTACACCCGGGGCGGTTCTCCCTCGACGGGAACCTCGATCGGCTGGAGGTCCCACCGCGGCCAGGTTTCGGCGGGGTCGAGCACGTAGTCCACCATGGCGGTCACGACGTCCGCGGGGTGGCGGTCGTCGATATCAGGTGCGGGATCGGTCATGGCCGCCACCCCGCCAGTCCTCCGACAGTTGGTGCCGGTTGTCGATCCCAAAGACGGACAGTCAAGTACAACTCACTGTCCCCAGGTTGTACGCTCTGGGATGTGGACGTCGCCGTGAGCGTGTTGCGGGCCGAGCTAGCGGCCTGGATCGAGCGGGCCCGGGGCGGCGAGGAGGTCGTGGTCACCGATCGGGGGATCCCGGTGGCCCGCCTGATCGCAGTAGAGGCGGCGCCGCTTCTCGAGCAACTGACCCGCCAAGGGGTGTTGGGACGACCGCAGCGTGCGGCCCGACCTACCGCGAGCGGGGCCTCCCGGGTGCATGCGCACCGGCCAGTGTCCGAGCTGGTCTCAGATCAGCGCCGCTGACGTCTGGCGTGACGATCGTCTACTTCGACAGCAGCGCCTTCGTGAAGCTGGTCGTCGAGGAGGAGGACTCCGACATCGCCGCGGCGCTGTGGGACGGATGTGACGCCGCGGTCTCCAGTCGGTTGTCCTGCTGCGAGGTGCGCGCTGCGCTGGCGGCGGCTGGGCGCGATCACCGGCTGGATCTCGATGCTCAGCAGCAGGCCGAGGCGGCGTGGGACGGGTACTGGGCGGCCGTTCGGCCAGTGGAGCTCACAGAGATGATTGCGATCCACGCCGGTCAGCTGGCCGGGCGGCACGCGTTGCGTGGTGCCGATGCGGTTCACCTGGCCAGCGCGCTCGCGGTGAGCGCTGACGAGCTCCTGTTTGCCGCTTGGGACCAGCGGCTGCGGTCGGGGGTCGAGATGGCCGGCGTCGGACTGGCTCCGGCAGCCGAGCAGGTTCAGCCCGATGGCATGCAGTCAGAGTGAACGAACCGCCGCAACGCCGCAACATGCGACGACTGTGCTGCCCGCAGGCCTCGACGATCCCCTCTGCGACGAGGGCGCCGCAGCCGGCTGGGCGGACCTTTGGTGGCTCGAGGACCGCTCGTGGATGCTCGCCGGGGACACCGACTTGGACTCCACCTACCGGCCCTGGCGCGGTCGGCTGTGTCGCTGGGCCATCCGCTTGCACCTTTCGGTGACAGGGTGGGCTTGGGGCGCCGGGACCGCCCTT
>JAJZWW010000240.1 GCA_021846485.1 Actinomycetes bacterium | reverse complement strand
CGGGCCGGGGCGGGGTGGGCCGGGCCCGAGCGGGGCGGGGCGGGGCGGGGCGGGGTGACACGCAGCGCCGAAGTGGGTGCACCCGACCCCCGGATAGGGCACTGAACGCACCCAGTTCGGTCCGGTGCACCCAGTTCCGGTTGAGTTGGCGCGCAGGTCCAGGGGGAACAAAGTCCTCCCTTCTGAGTGCCTTCTGAGTGCGTCTCTGAGCTGAGTGCGTCCGACAGCGCACGCAGCCGGTGGGGCCGGGTGGGGGGGTCGGTTGGCATTGCTGCCGCCGGTGGGCGTGGCGCCACCCGCCGGCGGGCCCGATCGCACTGGAGCAGCGAACATACGTTCGATACCCTCGGGGCATGGGCTTCGACAACCCGCCGGTGCGCTGGAGAGAGCTGGAGGCCCGCCTCACCGGCCGGACCCGACAGGGGGGCGGGGGGGGTGGCGACGACGCCCCCGCGTGGTCCCACGAGCGTCTGCTCCGCACCCCGCCGGCCGTCCCGGTCCCGCCCCGGCGCCCCGGCGCGGTCTCCTACGCCGAGCTCCACTGCCACTCCAACTTCAGCTTCCTGGACGGCGCCTCCCACCCCGAGGAGCTGGTGGAGGAGGCTGCCCGACTGGGCCTCGAGGCGCTGGCCCTCACCGACCACGACGGCCTCTACGGGGTGGTCCGCTTCGCCCAGGCGGCCAAGGAGGTGGGGATGCCGACGGTCTTCGGGGCGGAGCTGACCCTCGACCCGAGCGCCGCCCGGTCGGCGGCCGGGGGGCGCTGGTCCCCCCGGCGCGAGGGGGCCGCCGATCCGGAGGGGACCCACGTGGTGGTGCTCGCCCGGGACCCGGTCGGCTACCGGCGCCTGTGCCGGGCGCTGTCGGTGGCGCACCTGCGAGGGGAGGGGAAAGGAAGGCCCGACCTCGACCTCGACTCTCTCGGGGCGATCGGCTCGGGCGCGGTGGCCGACCTCGCCGTCGCGGGAGCCCCGCTCCGGGGGGGTGCCGGGGGGGCGGACCACTGGGCGGTGCTCACCGGCTGCCGCAAGGGATCGGTGCCCGCCACGCTGGTCTCCGGAGGGCCGGGTCGGGCGGCAGCCGAGCTGGCCCGCCTCCAGGGCGTCTTCGGCCGGGACAACGTCGTGGTCGAGCTGTGGGACCACGGCGACCCGCTCGACTCGGTCCGCAACGACGCCATGGTCGCCGTCGCCGATCGGGCCGGCGCAGCGCTGGTTGCCACCAACAACGTCCACTATCACCGCCCCGAGCGCCGGCGCCTGGCTTCCGCCCTGGCCGCGGTGCGGGCCCGCCGCAGCCTGGACGAGATGGACGGCTGGTTGCCCGCGGCGGGCGCCGCCCACCTGCGCAGCGGTGCCGAGCAGGCCCACCGCCTCGCCCGCTACCCCGGCGTGGTGGAGGCGGCCGCCGAGCTCGGGCGGGCGTGCGCCTTCGACTTGGCCCTCGTCGCCCCCCGGCTGCCGCCGTACCCGACGCCGGGCGGGGAGAGCGAGATGGCCTACCTGCGCCGCCTCGCCGAGGCGGGCGCCCGCCACCGCTACGGGCCCCGGGAGGCGCCCGGGCACCCGGCGGCGTGGGCGCAGATCGACCACGAGCTGGCGGTCATCGAGGCGCTCGGCTTCCCCGGCTACTTCCTCATCGTCTGGGACATCGTCGAGCTCTGCCGGCGGGAGGGGATCTACTGCCAGGGGCGGGGGTCGGCCGCCAACTCCGCCGTCTGCTACGCCCTCGGCATCACCAAGGCCGACGCCGTGCGCCTCGGGCTGCTCTTCGAGCGGTTCCTGTCCCCCGAGCGCGACGGGCCGCCCGACATCGACCTGGACATCGAGTCCGGCCGGCGGGAGGAGGTCATCCAGTACGTCTACGCCCGCTACGGGCGGGGCTGCGCCGCCCAGGTGGCCAACGTGGTCACCTACCGGTCCCGCTCCTCGGTGCGCGACATGGGCAAGGCCCTCGGGGCCTCCCCCGGCCAGCTGGACGCCTGGGCCAAGCAGGTCGACGCATGGGGCCCGCTCGAGGCGAGCGTCGACCACGACATCCCCGCCCCCGTATTGGACCTGGCCGGCGAGGTGGCCCACTTCCCCCGCCACCTCGGCATCCACTCCGGCGGGATGGTCCTCTGCGACCGGCCGGTCACCGAGGTGTGCCCCGTGGAGTGGGCCCGGATGCCCGGCCGGTCGGTGCTGCAGTGGGACAAGGACGACTGCGCCGCCACCGGGCTGGTCAAGTTCGACCTGCTCGGCCTCGGGATGCTCACCGTGCTGCACGCCACCGTCGACCACGTCGCCGCCTTCCACGGCGACACCGTCGACCTGGCCGCCCTCCCCCAGGAGGACGCCGTCTACGAGATGCTGTCCCGGGCGGACTCGGTCGGGGTGTTCCAGGTCGAGAGCCGGGCCCAGATGGCGACCCTGCCGCGGCTGCGGCCCCGGGAGTTCTACGACCTGGTGGTGGAGGTCGCCCTGATCCGCCCCGGCCCCATCCAGGGCGGCTCGGTCCACCCCTACATCCGCCGGCGCAACGGCCAGGAGCCGGTCACCTACCTCCACCCGCTCCTGGAGCGCAGCCTGGCCAAGACCCTCGGGGTGCCGCTGTTCCAGGAGCAGCTCATGCAGATGGCCATCGACGTGGCCGGCTTCACCCCCGCCGAGGCCGACCAGCTGCGCCAGGCGATGGGCTCCAAGCGCAGCGTGGAGCGGATGGAGCGGCTCAAGGCCCGCCTCTACGCCGGCATGGCCGAGCGGGGCATCACCGGGGAGGTGGCCGACGAGGTCTACGACAAGCTCGTCGCCTTCGCCAACTTCGGGTTCCCCGAGAGCCACTCGGTGAGCTTCGCCTACCTCGTGTACTCGTCCGCGTGGCTGAAGCTGCACTACCCGGCGGCGTTCACCGCCGGGCTGCTCGACGGCCAGCCGATGGGCTTCTGGTCGCCGCAGACGATCGTCGCCGACGCCCGCCGCCACGGGGTGGTGGTGCGCGGCCCCGACGTCAACGCCAGCGGGGTCAGGTCCCGGCTGGAGCCGGCGGCGGTCCCCGACGTCGCCGGCTCCGGCGTCCCGCAACCGGCGGTCCGCTTCGGGCTGTCCTCCGTGCGCCACGTCGGCGACGACGTGGCGGCGCGGATCGAGGCGGCGCAACCGTTCGCCGGCGTCGAGGACCTGGTACGACGCAGCGGGCTCAGCGTCCCCCAGGCGGAGGCGCTCGCCACCGCCGGCGCCCTCGGGTGCTTCGGTCTCCAACGGCGGGAGGCGCTGTGGGCGGCGGGGGCGGCCGCCCAGGCCGGCGCCGACCTGGCGGTGGCCGTCGGCGGCGACGCCCGCCACCGGGTGCGGTCGGCCCGCCTGCCGGGGCTGGTCACCGGCGCCGAGGCGCCCACCCTGCCGGGCATGACCCCGGCGGAGGCCAACCGGGCGGACCTGTGGGCCACCGGGCTGTCCCCCGACCACTACCCGACGGAGTTCGTCCGCGACGCCCTCACCCGGGCGGGGGTCGTCACCGCCGCCGGCCTCGCCGGCGTCGCCCACGGGGACCGGGTCCGCGTCGCCGGGGTGGTCACCCACCGCCAGCGGCCGGCGACGGCGGCGGGCATCACGTTCCTCAACCTGGAAGACGAGACCGGGCTGGTCAACATCGTCTGCCACCAGGGGGTGTGGTCCCGGTACCGGCGGGTCGCCCGGGCGGCGTCGGCGCTGGTCGTCGGGGGCCGCCTGGAGCGCGTCGACGGGGTGGTCGCCGTCCTGGCCGAGCGCATCGAGGCGCTGGCGATCGGCGCCGCCCTGCGGTCCCGGGACTTCCGCTGACGCCCGGCGGGGCCCGGGCGGGGCCGCCGGCTGGCCGCCGGTAGCGTCCGGGCATGGCTGCCGGCCCCGTCCCCGACCTCCTCGGGCCGGGGCTGTCGGTGCTGTTCTGCGGCATCAACCCCGGGCTGCGCTCGGCGGAGCTCGGGCTGCACTTCGCCCGGCCCGGCAACCGGTTCTGGAAGGTGCTCCACCAGGCGGGCTTCACCGACCGGGTCCTCGACCCGGCGGAGCAGGCCGTCCTGCCCTCGCTCGGCATCGGGATCACCAACCTCGTCCCCCGGGCGTCGGCGGCCGCCGACGAGCTGACCGCCGACGAGCTGCGGGCCGGGGCGACCCGGCTGGCGGCGCTCGCCGCCGAGTGGCGCCCGGGGTGCGTCGCCGTGCTGGGGGTGCTGGCCTACCGGACCGCCTTCCGCCGGCCCAGGGCGGCCGTCGGCCGCCAACCCGACGGCGTCGGCGGCGTCCCGCTGTGGCTGCTGCCCAACCCGAGCGGCCTGCAGGCCCGCTACCAGCTGCCCGAGATGGTCGGCCTCTACGGCGAGCTGCGGCGGGCCGGGGGGACACCCGCCGGCTGATTGGGCCGGCGGCCGGCCTCGCTGCCCGCCGGCCCACCCGGTCGCCGCCGCTCGTCGGCCCGCCCGGTCGTCAGCCCACCCGGTCGTCAGTCCACCCGGTGGCGGCCCCGCCGTCGCGAGAGCAGCAGGATCACCACGGCGAGGACGAACAGCGGGAACACGGCGTGGGCGGCGGCGCGGGCCATGCCGAACACGCCGGCCGACAGGGCGACGGCGCCGCCCAGCAGGAACGGTGCGCACAGCACGAGGACGACGGCCCACAGCAGCGGGTTGCGGCGGCGGGGCACGGCAGGGACCTCCGGGTGGTGGGGATGGCCGAGCGGCGGCAGGTCGGCGAGGATCGGCGCCAGGTCGGCGCGGGTCTTGGCGGCGGCGGTGCGGGCCGCCCGGTCGTTGAACTCGCCCTCGTCGAGGCGGCCGTCGGCGAAGTGCTTGCAGAGGGCGTCGGTCACCTCGGCCCGCTCGGCGTTGGAGACGCGCATGGCCTGCGGGTGGACGTGGGGTTGGCCGCCGGTGCGGGGAGCCCACCAGGGCGGCTGGGAGCCCCAGGACGGCGGGGGATCGGGGGGGAAGGTCATCGGGGTCTCCTCGTGCAGGTCAGAAGTGGGCGTAGCGGCCGAGCAGGTCTTCGGCGATCGACGTGGGGGCCTCGTCGGCGGGGACCAGCAGCCACAGGGCGGCGTAGAGGGGCACCGCCAACCCGCCGGTGGCGGTCAGGACCACGAAGGCGATGCGGACCAGCAGCGGGTCGACGTCGAGGTACTCGGCCAGGCCGGCGGCCACGCCGGCGACCATGCGGTGCGGGGTGCACCGATGGAGCGTCCGGGTGGGGGTGGTGAGGGGGTCGGAGCTCATGCCGGCAGCATCCGTCCGGCGGGCCCGCCGCACCATCGGGGATGCCCCCGATCTTCCCCGGACGCCCCCGGGGGGCGCTCCGGGAAATCCCTGATGGCCCCGGTCGGGGTCGGGCGCGATCATCGATCCCATCCCCGAGATCTTCGCCCCGCCCCCGCCGCCCCCCCCCGGCCCGCCCCCGGCGGGCCCCGGCCCGGCGCGCGGCTCGCAGGGCGACGGGGGGGAGC
>JAJZWW010000239.1 GCA_021846485.1 Actinomycetes bacterium | reverse complement strand
CCCCGACGCGGCGGGCCCGGCCGCCGCCGGCCACGCTGGCGCTCGATGGGAGGACGCCCTCGTCCGGGGTGCCCCCCTCCCCGAGGTGGCCGTCGGGTCCGACGACGACGCCACCATCGTCTACACCTCGGGGACCACCGGCCGGCCCAAGGGGGCGGTGTCGACCCACCGGGCGGTGGTCCATGCGCTGTTCGGTTTCGCCCTCCGCTCGGCGGTCGAGAGGGCCCGAAGGGGACCTGCAGCCGCCACCGGCCCAGGACCCGGACCGGCTGCCCCCGCCGGGGCGGCCCCCGTCCCGAGCCCCGGGGGGGCCGATCTCGCCGAGGGCGACCCTGCGAGCCAGGCGTTCATCCTCATCGTCCCCCTTTTCCACGTGACTGGGTGCGTGCCGGTGATGCTCTCGTGCTTCGCGCTCGGGATGAAGCTCGTGATGATGTACCGCTGGGAGCCCGAGCGGGCGCTGCAGCTGATCGAGCGGGAAGCGGTCACCGCTTTCGTCGGGGTTCCGACCCAGAGCTGGGACCTGCTCGAGTGCCCTCGCTTCGCCGACTACGACACCTCGAGCCTGCGCTCGATCGGCGGGGGTGGGGCGCCCGCCCCGCCGGCGCTCGTGCACCGGGTGGCGGCTGCGTTCCGCTCCGGCACGCCGACGATCGGCTACGGGATGACCGAGACCAACGCGCTCGGGCCGGGCAACAGCGGGGAGGACTACCTCACCCACCCGACGAGCACGGGCCGGCCGGGCCCGACGATGCAGGTGTCGATCCGCGATCCCCTCGGCGAGGAGCTGCCGGTCGGGCGGTCGGGCGAGATCTGGCTGAAGGGCCCCAACCTGATCCGGGGGTACTGGAACCGCCCGGAGGAGACCGCCGAGGCGCTCGTCGACGGGTGGATGCGGACCGGGGACCTCGGGCACCTCGACGAGGAGGGGTTCGTCTACGTGGAGGACCGGATCAAGGACATGATCCTGCGGGCCGGAGAGAACGTCTATTCCGTCGAGGTCGAGGCGGCGGTCTACGAGCACCCGGCGGTCCACGAGGCGGCGGTGTTCGGGGTGCCCCACGAGCGCCTCGGCGAGGAGGTGGCGGCCATGGTGGTGACCAAGCCGGGCGCCGAGCTGAGCCCCTCGGAGCTGCAGGCGTTCCTCGGCCAGCGCCTGGCGGGCTTCAAGGTGCCGAGCCGGGTGGTGATCGTGCTCGAGCCGCTGCCCCGCAACGCCGCCGGCAAGATCTTGAAGCGGGCGCTGCGCTCGGCGCTGGCCGGGTAGGCGGTCTGGCAGGGGAGGGTAAAGGCCTCCCGGGGCGCGCCGCGGGCGGGGCCGGGGGCTCCCCGTTCGGCGCCCGGACCGGGAGCCTTCGGGCTAGGACCCGGTCCACTCCCCCCGGTGCTCCAGCACCTGGCGCAGCAGCGTCGGTCGGTCGGTCATGATCCCGTCCACCCCGAGGTCGAGCAGCCGCTGCATCTCGCCGGCGTCGTCGATGGTCCAGGCGTGCACCGCCAGCCCGGCGCGGTGGGCGGCGCCGACCAGCCGCCGGTCGACCACCGTCACCGACTTCCAGCGGGTCGGGACCTGGACCGCTCCGGCCGGGCCCCACGCCGCCCCCGGCGGGCCGCCCCGGAGCGGGAGCGGCGCCGGGGCGAGGGAGGCGAGGCGCAGCGCGACGGTGGCCGCCGGAGCCGTGCTCGTGCACAGCTGCGGGCCCGCCAGGCGGCGGACGGCGGCGACCCGCCGGTCGGAGAAGGCGGTGACCAGCGCCCGCCCGGTCGCCCCGGCGCGCCGCAGCACCTCGACCAGGGGGGCGACCACCGCGTCGTGCTTGGCGTCGATGTTCCAGCGCACCCCCGGCCAGGCGGCGAGCACCTCGTCGAGGCGGGGAACCTCCTCGGTGCCGGCGAGGCGCGCCCGGCGGATCTCCGCCCAGGGGAGATCGTGGACCGAGCCGGGCCGGTCGGCGACCCGGTCGAGGACCGGGTCGTGGATCGCGACGACGACTCCGTCGGCGGAGAGGTGGACGTCGGTCTCCAGGTAGTCGTAGCCGAGGGAGACGGCGTGGGCGAAGGCCGCCGCGGAGTTCTCCGGTGCCTCGGCCGCCCCGCCCCGGTGGGCGATCGGCAAGGGACCGTCGTGGTCGAGCACGGGGAAGCGGAAACGTCCCAACGGGCCGGAGGATACCCGCCGGCCGATCCTCGGCCGGGGTGGGCGTCGGAGCGGCTGGGTAGGTTGGGGGCGTGGCCGACCAGGAGCACTTCGCCGAAGAGGCGATGCAGTACATGGGCTCGCTGTACACGGCCGCCCTGCGGATGACCCACAACCCCTCCGACGCCGAGGACCTCGTCCAGGAGACCTACCTCAAGGCGTACCGGGCCTTCGGCGGCTTCCAGCAGGGGACCAACCTGAAGGCGTGGTTGTACAAGATCCTCACCAACACCTTCATCAACACCTACCGGTCGCGCAAGCGTCGACCCGAGCAGACCGACCTCGACGAGGTCGAGGACCTCTACTTGTACCGGCGCCTCGGAGGTCTCGAGGCGGTGACTGCCAGCCGCAGCGCCGAGGAAGAGGTCCTCGAGCACTTCACCGACGGGGACGTGAAGGCGGCGGTCGACGCCCTGCCCGAGCAGTTCCGCATCGCCGTGCTACTGGCCGACGTCGAGGGCTTCTCCTACAAGGAGATCGCCGAGATCCTCGACGTCCCGATCGGCACGGTGATGAGCCGGCTCCACCGCGGAAGAAAGGCGCTCCAGAAGGCGTTGCACGACGTGGGTGTGCGTCGAGGCTCGATCGAGCCGGCCGTGGACGCCCCCGCGTGACCCGGACCGATCCACCGGCCGGGGACGCCGATACCGGAGCCGGGTAGGTGACAGGCAGGCCATGGACGAGCGACACGACGAGGCCACATCCGCAGGGGTCGCGAGCCGGGCAGCGGAGCCGGAGTGCCGGGAGGCGCTCGACGTGTTGTACCACTACCTGGACGGGGAGCTCGACGAGGAGCGGCGCCGCACGATCCGGCACCACCTGGAGCTTTGCTCGCCGTGCCTGGAGGCGTTCGACTTCGAAGCCGAGCTCAAGGTGGTGATCGCCCAACGCTGCCGGGAGTCGGTGCCCGACAGCCTCCGCGACCGGGTGGCCAGCGCACTGGCGGAGGCCTCTCGCGCCTCCCGGTACCGGCCCTGAGAGCGGTGGCGACAGACTGAAGCCAGCACGATCTAGTAGGAGACCATGAGCGAGCGACCTTCTCTCGGGGGCAACACCCTAAGCGGCAGCGAGCGTCCCTCCCGGGCGTACGCCAAGGACCGGGTGTGCCGCGAGCCGGGGTGCCAGACCCGGTTGTCGATCTACAACAACGGGAAGTACTGCTTCCAGCACGAGCCGATGGCGGTGCCCCGCACCCGCGGCAAGAAGATCGCCTGAGCCGCCCGAGCCGCCGGCCGGTCCGAAGCGGCGGGCGGCGGTACTGTGGCGCGATGAGGCGCGCGCGCGGCTGCGGCGGCCGGCGTTGAGCGAGCCGATCTCGTGGTCCCAGGCGGCGAAGGTGGCCGCCGGCCTGGCAGGCCGCAGCCCCGGGTTGGTCGCCTACGAAGCGGAGGCGATGGTCGCCGACTTCGACGAGCTGACCGCCCTGGCCGAGCGGCTGGTCGAGGAGGAGACCGGGCTCGTCTCGCGGGAGGGCCCCGCCCGGGCTCGGGTGATCGACCGGGTCGGGTGGGTGGAGGTCAACGTCGCTTCGTTCCAGCGGCTCGCCAAGCCCCTGACGGAGCGGATGGCCGCTGCCCGAGCGGCCGCCCGCTGGCGCCCCCCCGAGTGGTCGGCCTCGCTCGGCGGGGCGCTCAACGGGGCGCAGCTGGGGATGCTCCTCGCGTGGATGTCCACCCGGGTCCTCGGCCAGTACGACCAGCTGCTGGTCGAGGACGAACGGCCCGAGGACCAAGACGTGGTCTACTACGTGGGGCCGAACGTGGCGGCGGTGGAGCGCCGATACGGCTTCCCGCCCCGTGAGTTCCGCCTGTGGCTCGCCCTGCACGAGGTCACCCACCGGGCGCAGTTCACCGGGGTGCCCTGGATGCGGGAGCACTTCTTGTCGCTGGTGGGAGCGACCCTCGCCGGGGTGGACCCCGACCCGCGGCGCTTGTTGGAGGCTCTCCGGCGGGTGGGGGAGGACCTGCGTGCCGGGCGCCGGCCGCTCGACGACGGCGGCCTGTTGGCCCTGCTGGCGACCCCCGAGCAGCGGCTGGCCATCCAGGCGATCGGCGGGATGATGAGCCTCCTGGAAGGACACGGCGACGTGACGATGGACCGGGCTGCCGGGGAGCGGGTGCCCAACGCTCCGCTCTTCGGCCGCACCCTCCACCAACGCCGCCAGACCCGCGGCGCCGCCCGGCTGGTCGCCGTGGCGCTCGGCCTCGACGCCAAGCTCCGCCAGTACGAGCAGGGGGAGGACTTCGTCCGGGCGGTCGAGCGCTGCGGGGGCAGGGCGCTGCTCGACCGCGTGTGGCAGGCTCCCGAGTGGCTCCCCGACCTGGCCGAGATCCGCCAGCCCGAGCGTTGGATCGCCCGGGCGGAGGCCGGTCCGGGCGCGGGGGGGTGAGCGCCGGCGGGGCGGTGACCTCACCTCCGGTGCTCGACGGGCTCTTGGAGAAGTGCCGCTGGCCCGCCCCCGCCGGCTCTGCGGTGGTCGCCGGGGTCTCCGGGGGGCCCGACTCGCTCGCCATGCTCGTGCTGTCCCGCCGGGCCGGGCTCGACGTGCTGGCGGTCCACGTCGACCAGGGCCTGCGCCCCGGCTCGGCGGCCGAGGCCGGTCGGGTGGCGGAGGCCGCCGGCCGGCTCGGTGCCCGCTTCGAAGCCCGCCGGGCGCACGTCCCCCCGGGGCCGGACTTGGAGGCCCGGGCCCGCTTGGCGCGCTACGCCGCCCTCCCACCCGGGGTGATGGTCGCCCACACCGCCGACGACCGGGCCGAGACCCTGCTGCTCAACCTGCTGCGCGGAGCGGGACTGGACGGCCTCGCGCCGATGCGGCCGTCGGCTCGGGTCAGCCGCCCCCTGCTGGCCCTCCGCCGGCTGGACACCGAGGCGGTGTGCACCGCCGCCGGGCTCGAGCCGCTGCGCGATCCCACCAACGAGGACCTCGGCCGGCGGCGCAACGCGGTGCGCCACCGCCTCCTGCCGCTCCTGGCGGAGGTCTCCGGCCGGGACCCGGTCCCGGTCCTCTGCCGCCAGGCCGAGCTTCTCGGCGGCGACGCCGACCTGCTCGAGGAGCAGGCCGCCGCGCTCGATCCCACCGACGCCGCGACCCTCCGCAGCGCCCCGGAGCCCCTCGCCCGCCGGGCGCTGCGCAGCTGGCTGCGTGCCGGGCCGGGGGCCGACGCCGAGCACCACCCGCCGTCGGCCGCCGAGCTCGCCCGGGTGCTCGCGGTGGTGCGCGGCGATGCCGTCGCATGCGAGATCGCCGGCGCCCGGCGGGTGGCCCGGC
>JAJZWW010000238.1 GCA_021846485.1 Actinomycetes bacterium | reverse complement strand
GAGGACACGATGCTCGAAGAGGAGGCGGCAGATCATCCGGTCCCGTTCGGTGAGCCGACCGGCCAGCTCATAGAGCCGATCGTCCCGGCCGACTGCCCGTGGCACAGCGCCGCCATCGCCTTGCGAACGGCCTGCCTTCATCTCGACGGACCTGCCCCTCTCCCCCCTTTGTCGGCCCTTGCCGACGACCCCCCTGCAGCCACCCCGACGTGGTGGTTCGCGCCGGCGCGGGGGGTCGCATGAGAGGACGACCCCACAGACGACCCCACAGACGACCCCTGAGACGACCCCTGATCCGCCCCCAGCCCCGGCAAGAATCCGCTGACGCGAGCGGTCACCGGCGCCCCCCGCCGCCCGACGCCCTTGCCTCGGGGGCCATCGCCTCGGGGGCGGTGTCGACGGTGACGCCGTCCGTCGCCGGTTCGACCGGGCAGCCGAACGTCGCTCGGGCGGCGGCGGCGACCGCCTCGGCCCGACCGCAGATGGCGGGCGGGGCGGGCCGGGTGCGAAGCGTGCAGGCCGGGGCCTCGCGTCCGTCGACGACGAGGCGGGCGGCGGCCTGGTAGGCGCCGAGGTGGGCGAGGTCGTGCTCGGTGACCTCGGGGGCCATGTGGCGGCCGAGGACGTGGGCGTCCTCGGGGCTCATGGAGAACCAGACCTTGGTCCGGGCGTTCGAGCTGACCGCGTCGCGCAGCTCTCTCGGGAGCTGGGCGAGGTGCTGGTGGGCGAGGACCAAGGAGAGGCGGTAGCCGCGGGCCTCGGCCAACAGCTCTTCGAAGCTGCGGGGCAGGTTCAAGAAGTTCTGGCATTCGTCGACGTAGAGCGAGCAGTCGACCCGGGCGGCCTGGCCGAGGCGGGCCCGGTGGGTGGCGGCCTGCCACACGGCGGCGACGATGAAGCTGCCGAGGAGGCGGGCGGTGTCGTCGCCGAGGAGCCCTTTGGGGACCCGCACCAGGCAGATCCCGCCGTCGAGGACCTTTCCCATGTCGATGCTGGAGCGGCCCCGGCCGACGACTTGGCGGGCGAAGTCGCGCAGCAAGAAGGCCCGCAGCTTGTTCATGAGGGGGCCTGCGACCTGGCTTTGGGCGGCGGTGCCGAGCCCCTCGTACCAGCGCCAGAACCCGCCGAGGCCGACCGCGTCGTCGGTGACGGCGGCGACCTTGGGCGCCCGGAACACCTCGTCGGAGAGCAGGCGGGGCACGTCGGCCAAGGAGGCGGGGTGATCCTCGGTGTCGGTGCGCCGCAGCGTGAGACACGCGGCCCTGAGCACGTCGTCGGTGCGCGGCCCCCAGTAGGCGGCGAAGATGTTGCGGAAGATCCCGACCAGGTTGTCGACCACCAGGTCGGGATCGGGGCCCGCCAGCACGTTCAAGACCGGCGGGGCGTGGCGTTCGGCGGAGTCGATGAGCACGGTGCGTGCCTCAGCCCCGGCCGGCAGACGGTCGCAGATGTCGGTGACGAGGTCGCCTTTGGGGTCGATGACCACCGCGCCGCGGCCGGCGGCGATGTCGTCGAGGACCAGGTTGGTGAGCAGCGTCGACTTGCCCGACCCGGTGGCGCCCATGACGTGGAGGTGGTGGCGGGCATCCGCGACGGCCAGGGCGACGGGCCGGCGGCTGCCTGCCTCGGCGTCGCCGAGGACCTTCAGCTCGCCGGCCGGCCTGCCCCCGAGCGACGCCCTGCCTGCCCCCGACCGGCTGTTCACGGATGGCGCCGTGTTCACCGCCGGCGCGGTGCGCCGGAGCGCGCTGGCGGTGTCCGCACCGACCAGCTGGGCGACGGGAGGTGGCGGCGCGACGGCCTTGGCCCCGGCCCGGGCCAGGCCGGCGACGGTGACGTCGGTCGGCAGGTGGGCGATGGCGGCGAGCTCGGCCACCGAGAGGAGGTCGCCTCTGCCGAGGCGACGGGCGGCGAGGGCCTTGGCCGCGTGACGCAGGCGGTGGCGGTCGAGGTGGTTGCGGCCGGAGTAGACGGCGAAGGCCGAGGCGACGGCGTGGGCCCGGCCCCGCAAGGCGGCGCGGGCCTGGGGACCGGGATCCTCGGTGGCGACCCCGTAGCGGATGACGACGGCCCAGCACGGTTGGGCGGCCTTGTCCAAGATGGCCGACACGTCGGCGCTCCGGGCTGGGTCGACCTCGGCCGGGCGGGTCCCCGGCCTGGTGCCGCCGGGGGTGACCAGGTCGAGGATCCGCCCGGTGCGCCTCGCCGCTCGGCCGTTGCGGCGGTGGACGGCCGCCTTGGACAGTGCCCGGAGGCGCCGTCCGGTGACGGGGCGGGCGAGGATCTGGACGCAGGCCTGCTCGTGCTCGCCCAACCCCGACAGCGCCCCCAGGAGCGGGCGGAGCGGGTCGACCCGGTGGTCGGTCTTTATGGGGTAGTGGTCGCCGGCCGTCAGGCGCACCTCGCCCCCGGTCGCGACGCCCGGTCCGACGAGCGGCGGGGCGGCCGGCGTGGTCTCGGTGGCGGCCCCGGGCCAGGCCGCCTCGACCGCCCGCTCGACGAGCCCCGGGGGCACACCGGCGGGCACCCACAGGCTGATGCCGAGCCCGGCCGGTCCGGCGCAGACCTCGAAGCCGAGGTGGGGTTGTTGTCCGGTCGCTCGCCGCCACGCCGGGCGCAAGAGCGCGACCAGGTTGGACCACAACACGGCCGCCCCGTCGGGGTCGACCTCGGGCGGGGAGAACACGTGGACCTGGCGGGCGCCCCGCCCCATGGCCGCGGCCGCTCGCCTGCGCGGGACGGCGATGGCCACGGCAACGACGAGCAGGGCTGCGAGCACCGGCGGGCCGAGGTGCGTGCCGAGGGTGACCAGGTCGTGGCCGGCCTGGTGGAGGAGGTGGCTGGTCTCTGCACCCGGGTGGGCCAGGTAGCGGGCGAGGGGGCCGGAGGGCGCGGGGACGGGTGCGGTCGGGGTGGTCGGGGGGGGGGTGGTGGTTGGCATGCAAGCTCCTTCGGTGTGCGGGGATGGAGACGGCCGGCGGGGTGCCGGCCGGGGTCACAGGTCGGGCTGGTCGTCCAGGTCGGCCAGCTCGGCCGGGTCGCTGGTGACGAGGCGGTGCTCGGCGGGGCTGGCGATCACGTGGAAGGCGACCCGGTCCGCGCCCGAGGCGAGCAGGCCGTCGCCCTTCGCCGCCCCGAGCAGGTAGGCCCGCTCGCCGTCGGAGAGCCCGAACGCCTCGGTCAGGACGTCGATGGCCTGGGGGGCCTGGCGGAGCAGGATCTGGGTGGCGGCGTTGGCCACCACGGCCATCCCGAGTGAGGAGGAGAGCAGGTCGGCGGCGTCCTGGGTGACCACGGCGAGGCCGCACCAGTGCTTGCGGGCGGACTTGGCCGCCCGGTAGAGGAACTTGGCCCCCTCGGGGTCGCGCATGAGCAGCCACGCCTCGTCGACGATCACCAGACGCCGCCGGCGCCGGTGGGCGGGGTCGGCGACGCGCCGCCAGATGGCGTCCAAGGTGAGGAGCGTCCCCGCGGCGCGCAGCTCGTCGGGGAGGTCGCGCAGACTGAACACCACCAGGTGCCCCTCGGGTCGGACGGTGGTCGGCCCGTCGAAGAGGCCCCGGTGGGTACCGGCGGTGAACGGGGCAAGGCGGGCGGCGAGGGTGCGCGCCGCGGGGTCCTCGTCGGCCTCAAGCGCCCGGGTGAGGTCGGCGAGGACGGGGGCGGGCCGGGTGTGGGTGCGAGGGTCCGAGGTGATGCCGACGGACTGGTAGGCACAGAGGATGGCCCGGTCCAAGGCGGGCTTCGTCCCCGGGCCGACCGGCTCGCCCAACAGCACGGCGACGAGGGTGTGGACGAACAGGGCCTGGCGGACCAGTGCGTTCGACTGGGCGGGTTCGGCTGATTGGGCCGGCTCTGGGCTCGGGCCGAGGTCGAAGGGGTTGACCCGCACCCCGGGCGCCCCGAGGTGGACGTAGGCGCCGCCGACCGCCTCGGCCAGCCGGCGGTACTCGTCTTCGGGGTCGACGACCGCCACCTCGACGCCCTGGTACAGGCTGCGCAGGGTTTCGAGCTTGGCCAGGTAGGACTTCCCCGCCCCCGAGCGGGCCAGGATGACCGAGTTGTAGTTGTCGCAACCGAAGCGGTCCCAGCACACGAGGCCCGCCCCCTTGGCCGCGGTGCCATACAGGACGCCGGTGGTTGTCGTGAGCTCGGAAAGGGCGAAGGGGTAGGTGGCCGAGAGCGCCGCGGTGTCGAAGCTGCGCCGCACGCCGAGGTCGTCGACACAGAGCGGCAGGGTGGTGACCCAGCCCTGCAGGCTGCGCCAGGTGGTGGCCTGGGCATCGAGGAGGAGCGACGAGCACAGGGCCCGCACCCGGTTGCACTCGGCGTCGAGTGCCTGTTCGCTTTCGGCGTGCACGGTCAAGGTGAGCGAGACGCTGAAGAGCTTCTGCTCGCCCCGGGCCAGACCCTGGGCGAGGGCCCGGGCGTCGGCGGCGGCCACCTCGACGTCGGGGTCGACCAGGCGACCCTTGGCGGCGTCGGCTCGACGTCCCGACTCGAGGCGTGCCAGCTGGCGGCGCAGGCGCTCCGCGGCGACCGCCGCGGGGACCGGTTCGACGTGCAGCGCGACATCGAGGCGGCCGGGGTGGGTGGACAGCGGCTCCAGCCAGCCGAGGCCGACCTCTCGGGGGTAGCCGGTGACGGTGAGGGTCCGGCACCACTCCTCCCCCAGGCGCAAGGAGCGCGGGTGGACCTCGAGCGCGTCGGGACCGAGCGGAGCCGTGGGGCGGGTGGGCGACGCACCGACCAGCTGGCCGAGCAGGCGGCGGGCGAGGCGGCTCATCGCACGGCTCCGGTGACGATCTCGCCGGGCGCGCTGACACCTGGCGGGCGGGGCGGGCTAGCCGGGTCGACGGCCCGCCACAGGCAGGCGGTCGCCGCCTCGGCGTCCAGGACACTGAGGGTGACCCCGGCGGCGGCCAGGGCGCTGACCGCCTCTTCGGCCCGGCGGCGCAGCCGTTCCCGGGCGCCGTCGGCGGCACTGTTGGACGATGCGGGTTGGCGCAGCACCACCAGCACCTCCCGGCGCAAGAGGCTGCGGGTCGCGGTCAGCTCGGCGAGGAAGCGGGCGTGCTCCTTGGCCGCGTGCTCCAGGCCCGGATGCGGCAGGCCGGGGGCTGCGTCGAGGAGCCCTGCGATCATCGGGGCGAGGTCGACCGGTTCGGCGCGCACCACCAGCTGGGCCGGCTCGGCGAGGGAGTTGCACCAGCGGGCGAACCCTGCCACGAGGGCCTCCTGCTCGGCGGGGGTGCGCAGGCCGAAGGTGACCGAGCTGGCCCGGCAGATCGCGGCCAGGCCGTCGGGGCCGAGGTCGACGACGCCGTCGGTGTCGATGGCGTCGAGCGGGAGGCGCAGGGAGGCGGGGAGCGGGCCGGGGCCGGCCGCCACCCAGGTGGGGGCTGCGGGGACGCCGCCGGGGACGGGCACGAGGCGCCGGGGCGAGCGCAGCTGGCGCCAGGCGGCCACCACCAGC
>JAJZWW010000237.1 GCA_021846485.1 Actinomycetes bacterium | reverse complement strand
GGCCGGGGGGCCCGGCCCCGGTCGGGCCGAGGCGCAGGCCGACCCGGCGGACGGTCTCGATCCACTCGGGGTGCCCCAGCTTCTTGCGGAGGGAGGCGACGTGGACGTCCACCGTCTTGGTGGGTCCGTACCAGTGCGGGTCCCAGACCTCCTCCAGGATCTGCTGGCGGCTGACCACCGCCCCGGCGTCCTCGGCGAGCAGCGAGAGCAGGTCGAACTCCTTGGGGGACAAGGCGACCTCGGCCCGGTCCACGAACACCCGCCGGGCGCGGCGATCGACCACCAGGCGGCCGAGGCGCTGCACCGGCTCGGGCTCGCCAGGCATCCCGCCGCCCACCCGGCGGAGCACCGCGCGGATCCGGGCGACCAGCTCGCGGAAGCCGAACGGCTTGACGATGTAGTCGTCCGCCCCGAGCTCCAGTCCGACCACCCGGTCTACCTCCGAGCCGCGGGCGGTCACCGCGATGATCGGCACGTTGGAGCGGGCCCGCAGCTGCTGGCAGACGGTGTAGCCGTCGACGTCGGGGAGGCCCAGGTCCAAGAGGACCAGCTCGGCGCCGGCCGCGGCGAGCGCAGCCGCGCCGGTGCCGACCCGCTGCACCTCGAAGCCCTCGCGCCGCAGCCCCTCGACCAGCGGCTCGGCGATACCGTCGTCGTCCTCGACCACGAGCAGCTTCACCCCGCCAGCATGGCAGGGTCCGCCCCGAGGGGTCAGCTCGGCTCGGCTCAGGCGGCGGGAAGGGCCCCGCGCACTGCCGCCTCGAGGCGGTCGGCGGCCGCCTCGGCGAGCTCGGGAGCGACCGCCTCGACCATCACCCGCACGAACGGCTCGGTCCCGCTCGGGCGCAGCAGCACCCGGCCGTCGGCGCCGAGGTCGGCTTCGACCGCGGCCACCTCCTCCCAGACCTCCGACGCCCCCGCCAGGCGGCTGCGATCGGGCACCGGGACGTTGCGCAGGACCTGGGGGAACGACTCCATCACCCCGCCGGCGAGCTGCGCCAGCGGGAGCGACGCTCGCACGAGGAGGTCGGCCAACAGCAAGCCGGAGAGGATCCCGTCCCCGGTGGTGGCCAGCCTGCCGAAGACCAGGTGACCGGACTGCTCCCCCCCGAGTGACCAGCCGTGGGCGTAGAGGGCGGCGAGGATGTTGCGGTCGCCGACGTCGGTGGTGTGCACCGCCACCCCGGCGGCGGCCATCGCCCGGTGGAAGCCGAGGTTGGTCATCACGGTGACCACGACGGTGTCGTCGGCGAGGAGGCCCCGCCGGCGTAAGTCGAGGGCGAACAGGGCGAGGAGCCGGTCGCCGTCGACGACTGTCCCGGTGCCGTCCACGGCGATCACCCGGTCGGCGTCCCCGTCGAAGGCGAGGCCCACGTCGGCGTGGTCGACCCGCACCGCTTCGGCGAGCCCGGAGGGGTCGGTGGAGCCGCAGCCGTCGTTGATGTTGGTGCCGTCGGGCCGGTCGGCGAGCGTGGCCACCACCCTGGCTCCAGCTTCGGTGAACGCGGGGGCGGCGATCCCCGCCGCCGCCCCGTTCGCGCAGTCGAGCGCGACGGACAGACCCTCGAGGCGTCGACCGCCGAGCCCGGCGACCAGCCGCTCGCGGTAGCGCGCCGCGGCCTGGCCGTCGATCGTGGTGGTCCCGACCCCTGCCCCGGTGGGGCGCGCCCCCGGCCGCCCTGCGGCACCACCGGCGGAGAGGAACTGCGAGAGGTGGCGCTCGACGCGCTCCTCGACCTCGTCGAGAAGCTTGCGGCCCCCGGCGGCGAAGAGCTTGATCCCGTTGTCGGCAAAGGGGTTGTGGGACGCGGAGACCACCGCCGCGGGCACCCCGAGCTCGGCCGAGCGGGCGGCCACCCCCGGCGTCGGGAGGACCCCGAGGTCCACGACGTCGACGCCTTCGCTCTGGATCCCCGCGGCCAAGGCGGCGTGCAGCAGCGGGCCCGAGCGGCGGGTGTCCCGGCCGACGAGGAAGCAGCTGCCGCCGAGCTCTGCGGCAGCCGCCCGGCCGAGGGCGACGACCAGCTCGGGGGTCAGCTCGTCGTTGGCGAGGCCACGGACCCCGTCGGTGCCGAAGCGGAGGGTCACGCCCGGTGGGTCCGGGTCAGCGCTTGGAGTACTGCGGCGCCTTGCGGGCCTTCTTCAGCCCGTACTTCTTGGACTCCTTCTCCCGGGCGTCGCGGGTGAGGAAACCGGCCCTCTTGAGCGACGGGCGGGCCTCGGGGTCGAGCGCCACCAAGGCCCGCGCGATGCCGTGGCGCAGCGCCCCCGCCTGGCCCGAGACGCCACCCCCGTCCATCGTCGCGTCGACGTCGTAGACCTCGTCCTTCTCCGCCAGGCGGAGCGGCTCGGTGATGATCATCCGGTGGGTCGCCGAGGGGAAGTAGTCCTCCAGCGGGCGGCGGTTGACGCTCACCTGGCCGGTGCCCGGCCGGATGCGGACACGGGCGACGGCGGCCTTGCGACGACCGGTGGACTGCACGAGCGGCTGGGGCACGGGTGGTGGGGCTCCTGGATGCGGCGGCGGGCGAGGCGGGCCTACACGCCCCGGGAGGCGGACAGGCGGCGGACCGAGTGGTCGACCTCGAGGGGACGGGGGCCTTGCGCCTGGTGGGGATGGGTCGGGCCGGCGTAGACCTTCAGCTTGCGCAGCATCTGGGCACCCAGGGGGCCGCGGGGGAGCATCCCCTTCACCGCGCGGCGGACCACCTCCTCCGGGCGGGTGTCGAGCATCTGGCGGTAGGTCCGGCTGCGCAGGCCCCCCGGGTAGCCGGAGTGGCGGTAGGCGAGCTTGGTCTCCGCCTTGCCCGGGCTCATCTGCACGAGGGCGGCGTTGACCACGATCACGTGGTCCCCGGTGTCCACGTGGGGAGCGAAGATCGGCTTGTGCTTGCCGCGCAGCACCCGGGCCACCTCGGAGGCCAGCCGTCCGAGCACCGCGCCGGAGGCATCGACCTCGTACCAGTCACGGTGGATGTCGGCCTGCTTGGGGGAGAAGGTGCGCACGGGTCGTCCTCGTAGGCGGGGTGGGATGGCCGGCAGGCACCGGCGCGCATCCCCTCACCGCTGGGGACGGTTCGGGGCGCGCCGGTACGCAGCGGACATCGCCGATGTTACGCCAGGCGGGCCGGCGGCGCCAACCCCCGCCGGCCGACCGCTCGCCACCCCCGAGATCCGGCGCCCGCCAACCCTCCGGGACGGCACCCACCCCGCCACCTGCCCGGGGACCCCCGCCGGGGTCCCGGGCGGTTTGGCGCCAGCCGGCCAGCCCGCTTATCGTTGGGCCGGTGAGCCAGCCGACGCGCAACCCAGAGGCAGCCACGAGGAGAGAGTGGCCGCAGTGAGCCTGCCCTCCGCCATCCTCGCCACCGACTTCGGGTCGCCCAAGGGCGTCACCAAGGGGTCGCAGCTGCTCCACGGAGAGTGGGCGCTCAACTACTACATCGCCCTCCCGATCGCCGCGATCGTCCTCGGCGGCATCCTCTGGTGCGTCTTCCGCTACCGGGCTCGGCCGGGGGAGGACCGCAGGGCCCGCCAGTTCCAGTACCACATCCCGATCGAGGCCACCTACACGATCATCCCCCTGGTCCTCGTGGCGGTGATCTTCGGCTACATGTACGGCATCGAGAACAAGCTGACCACGGTCAAGAAGCACCCGGCGCTCGTGGTCAACGTCCAGGGCTTCCAGTGGGGCTGGCGCTTCACCTACCCCAACGGCCACCAGGAGCTCGGCTCGGTCGCCACCCAGCCCAACATCAACGACGAGTCGGCCCTGCCGATCCTCTACCTGCCGAGCCACGAGACCGTGCAACTCGACCTGGTCAGCGCCGACGTGATCCACGGCTTCTACGTCCCCGCCTTCCTCTACCAGCGTGACCTGATCCCCGGCGTGCGCAACCGGGTGGACTTCTACGTCACCAAGAACGGCGAGTGGATCGGCGAGTGCAACGAGCTGTGCGGCACGTACCACGCCTTCATGCGCTTCGAGGTGAAGGCCATGCCCAAGGCGGCGTTCGACGCGTGGTACCGGGCCCAGAAGCCCAACTCGATCACCGTCGCAGGAGGAGCCAAGCAGCCGTGACCCTGATCCAGGAGCGACCCGGCGAGCTCGGCGGAGCCGCCCTCCCCCACGAGCCGCTGACCGAGATCGTCCCCGGCCCCCGCCCCCGGGGGATCGTCAAGTACATCACCAGCACCGATCACAAGCAGATCGGGCTCAACTACATGGTCACCGCGTTCATCGGCTTCCTCGTCTCGGGGATCATGGCCGAGCTGATGCGGACCCAGCTGGCCGGCCCCAACAACCACGTCCTGGACCCGAACGCCTACAACCAGCTCGTCACCATGCACGGCACGGTGATGTTGTTCGTCTTCGGCGGGCCGTTCGCCTTCGGGCTGGCCAACTACATCCTGCCGCTGCAGATCGGCGCGCCGGACATGGCCTTCCCCCGGTTCAACAACCTGTCGTACTGGCTGTACCTGGGCGGGTTCCTCACCATGATGTCGGGGTTCCTCACCAACAACGGCGCGGCGGACTTCGGGTGGTTCAGCTACGCGCCGCTGAGCGAGGCGATCCACTCCCCCGGACCCGGCGTCGACATGTGGATCGTGGGCATCGCCCTGACCGGCTTCTCCGGGATCTTCACCGCGGTCAACGTCATCACCACCACCTTCACCCTCCGGGCCCCGGGGATGGTGATGTTCCGCATGCCGATCTTCGTGTGGAACCAGCTGCTCACCTTGTTCCTCGTGCTGCTCGCGTTCCCGGTGCTCACCGCGGCCCTCGCCCTGCTCTGGTGCGACCGCCACCTCGGCACCAGCTTCTACAACCCCCAAGGCGGGGGCCAGCCGATGCTGTACCTGAACCTGTTCTGGTTCTTCGGGCACCCAGAGGTCTACATTCTCGCCCTGCCCTACTTCGGCGTGGTGACCGAGGTCTTCGCCACGTTCTCCAAGAAGCCGGTGTTCGGCTACAAGGGGATGGTCGCCGCGACCCTCTCGATCGCCGGGCTGTCGATGGGCGTGTGGGCCCACCACCTCTACACCACCGGCGCGGTGCTCCTCCCGTTCTTCGCCGCGATGACGCTGCTCATCGCGGTGCCGACCGGCATCAAGTTCTTCAACTGGATCGGCACGTTGTGGCAGGGGGTGCTGACGCTCAATACCGCCATGCTCTTCGCCCTCGGGTTCCTGGTGATCTTCCTCTGCGGGGGGATCACCGGCGTGATGCTCGCCCAGCCCCCCCTCGACTTCCAGCTGCACAACACCTACTTCCTCGTCGCCCACTTCCACTACGTGCTGCTCGGCACCACCGTGTTCGGGGCGTTCGCGTCGATCTACTACTGGTTCCCCAAGTACACCGGGCGCCTCCTCGACGAGCGGCTCGGCAAGCTCAGCTTCGCGATCATGTTCGTCGCCACCAACCTGACCTACTTCCCGATGCACGACCTCGGTCTGCGCGGCATGCCCCGCAGGG